>DASWYH010001258.1:0-2234 GCA_036405095.1 Gemmata sp.
GACCCGCGAGCGGGGCCGTTCCGCTCCCAGCCCGGCACCTGCGAAGAGAACCCTTGCTCCGGAGCCCATCTGGGTCTATCTTGATGCGAGTGGGCCAAGTGGCGGAATGGCAGACGCACTCGACTCAAAATCGAGCGGGGCAACCTGTGTGGGTTCGAGTCCCACCTTGGCCACCTGAACGAGCGGACATATGAGGACTAGAGGCGACACCAGTTGCCTCTAGTCCTTTGTGTTCCTACACTTCCGACGACTCGTGGCCGCTCGCCTCTCAATTTTGAGCCGCCGGGTACTTTCATCGAGCCCAAGCAATTGAACCGAGTTCGCACCGACCCCATTGGGTCGCCACTTTCGTGCTCGCAAGGGCTCGTGTTTCCCAGGCACCCCCGAACTACCGACCCGCAGGAGGTGCCGCGGGGAGATGGGATATCTACCGAGAATCGCGAGCAGTGAAAAAACTACAAAGAAAATCAAAACGACATTTCAGACGCAATTCGGAATAGTTATCGGCATTCCGATCTGTAAGAAGTGACACAGGCGCCAGTGTTTGTCGTCGCTTCCGTGCCCACGGGAACTCGTTGTGGCCGATACCGATTGGCTTGCAATGGCCGCGGACGCCGCCGCTCACGCGGCCCGCGAGCACCCGGACCTCGTTCGGGGCGTCTTGACCCTGGAAGCCCCCCGCGTCGGCGCCGTGTTCGCCCCCCTTGCGGACTGCCCCCACATCGTCGCGCGGTTAGAGACCGCTGGAATTGAGGTCCTCGGGGTGGGTCGTGCCCCCAACGCGCACGGCGGGTACACGTTCGCGGCCGTGGTGCGATCGGTCGACGTTTCCGGACTGAGCGCGCTGGTTGCCGAACCGGGCGCGTAGGCGCCCGAGTTGTTGGCGGGATCGGCCCTCGAACGATCCGCCCCCACGGGAGCGACCAGCGGCAACAGGCGACCGACTACTTCGAGGGCGCGCCGGCCGCGGGCACCACCTGCGCCGGCGGGGCGACGAGGTGCGGGGTGAGAACCACAATCGTCTGCCGCTTTTCGGTGTACTCGGAGCGCCGGCCGTTCCCGTCAACGCTCCCGCAGACGACAACCCGCGGGTCGCCCGCGAACACAACCGTGTGACCGATCGGAGCCACCGCGCGCCCACCCACCACTTCTGCACTGAACACCGAAGCCGCGGGGAGCGGAACCGCCACCCACGGCAGGGCCAAGGTCGCCGGCGGGGCCACTTTGACGGTGACGTTCCGCAGTTCCGCGGCGAGCTTCACCGATTTCCCGTCGGGCAGCGCGGACGGGGTGACCCGGAGCGTGATGCCGGTTGGCCTGAAACCCACTGCCCCGCCCGCAGTCTGCACCGGGAACGATTGGCCGATCTGCACGTACCCGGTCTGCCCGTCGGCCACGGAGACCTGCGGGCGCGACAGGACATCGCACTCGCCCTTCTCCTTCGCGGTCCGCAGGAGCGCGCCGAACATCTGCGTTTCGCGCGGGCTGAGCGTCCACGCGTTCCCGCCCTTGGTGTCCGCGCCCAACCCGGTGCGGGCCATGAACCCGTCCGGCACGTCGAGAATCAGCGCCTGGAGGGGCATGAGTAGCGGCTCTTTATCGAGCGCCGCGATCAGGCCCGCAACCTGCGTGTGCGTGTCCGGGGTGCCCAACACACACACGCTGTTCGAAACCGCTTCGGCGACCACCACCGCGCTTTGCTTATTCGTCCGCGCGTACCCGGTGAGCGCGTGGGCCACATCCGCCGCGGCAACGTTCCTCAACTTGTACACGCGGGCTTCGGTCGCCGGGCGCTCGTCGGCGGCGCGGATCACCCGCACGGTCAGGAGAACCACCACCTCGAACTCGCCCGCCGGCTTGTCCTCGGCCGGCTCCGCTTTTGGCGCGCTCTTGGTGTGCCTGGCGTCCGCCGGTTCCTTCCACCCGCCGAGGACCAGGGTGCCGTTCGTCGGGACCGTTACCGTGCGATCGATTTTGTTGGTGCGAACGTCTGGCGCCTGGATGAGCTGGGTCACCGGCACCGGCCGCCCCTGCGACCCGCCCTCGAAGATCGGTGTCACCTGCGTAACCACGGGCACCATCTCCACGTTCCCCACGAGCGCGGTGCGCGTGAACTGTGCCCGGAGCCGCACGCTCTTGTCGTCGGCGGTCGCGGTCCCGCTGGTGGTGAGCACGTCGCCGAGATAAACTTGCGCGTACTTCGGAACGAAAACGTTCTGCCCCTTGACCTTTAC
>DASWYH010001259.1:0-13440 GCA_036405095.1 Gemmata sp.
GCCGCGCCTTTCGCGAGGGCGCCGTGCGCCCCCTTCGAGGCCGCTTCCAGGGTGCCGGGGACCGCCTTCCAGCCGGCCCACGAGGTTCCGTCGACGGGCGGGCAGGTGGCGAACGCGAGTACGCCCCCGGCGACGACCGCGACCAGCCCGGTCAGGCCCAGCGCGCGGATCAGGAACCGGAACCGGCTGCCCCAGGTCGTGCGCTGGCGTGAATCAGTTGCCATGGCGTGCGTGTTGGTTCGGAGGTCGCTTGGTTGTGAAGGTCGGTCCCGGTCCGCCCGGTGAACTCACCGGAGCCGGCGCGCTTCGAGCGAGCGCACGGTCAGGTACAGACAGCACAGCGTGACGGTGGCGTACAGCACGAGCGGGCGGGTGTCGAGCACCCCGCGGGTGAAGTCCCGGCGGAAGTGCTCGGGCACGCTCACGTAGTACACGAACGGGTAGTACACCGAGCCCGAATCGAACTGCCACCGGAGCAGCGCCGGCAGCACGAACCCGAGCCCGATCAGCAGCGACAGCACCCACGCCACGAGCTGGCTCTTCACCCAACTGGACACGAGCAGCCCGAGCGCCAGGAACATCGCCCCGGCGAGCACCACGCCCAGGTACGAGGTGAAAATGGGCCGCGGGTCGATGTGCGCGGCGATGTGAACCAGGTGCCGCGGGTCTTTGGTGGCGTGCAGGTAGCCGCCCCCGGCGGCGAGCACCAGCCCGAGCAGGCCCAGCGCCAGAACGAGCCACCCGTTCAGCTCGAACCAGAACCCGAGCTTCGCGAGGAACAGGAACAGCACCCCCGCGACCAGGACGGCTGCGTAAAACGTGACGGCCCCCTGCCACTCGACGTGCCAGTCGGCGAGGATCGGGACGTAAACCAGGGTGGTGGCCCACAGGGTGAGGTAGAACGCGAAGCACGCGACGAACTTCGCGAACACCACCTGCCAGTCGCGGATCGGCGCGGTGAGGAGCGCTTCGAGCGTCCCGGTGCCGCGCTCGTCGGCGATGAGGCGCGACGTGATGATGCCCGTGACCGCCGGGAACAGTCCCCAGAACAGCACCCCGGCCACGAGCGCGCCGGGGGGGCTCTCGGCGCCGCCGAGCATCACCTGCATCGGGTACTCGACCCCGCGCGGCCCCTTCTCGGTGAGCAACCCCACGACGAGCCAGAAGAGCAGGCCGTTCAGCACGAGGAACGCGAACAGCGCGACGTACCCGATCGGCCCCGTAAAGTACGCGGCGAACTCGCGGCGGATCAAACTGCACGTGGCGCGCATTGCGTTTCGTCCTCGGTCATTGGTCCTTGGGGGACGCGCCGTTTGCGCCGCGGGCGCTCGTGCGGTGCGAACGGCTCTCGGCGGGCAATCAAGGACCCGTGACTAAATGCCTTCCTGCCCGGTCAGATTCACGAAGATGTCTTCGAGCGGCTTGTTCTTGTGCCGCTTGCGCACGGCCGCCAGGGACCCGTCCTCGACCACCTGCCCCTGGTAGATCACGATCACCGAATCGCACGTCGCTTCCACCTCGCTGAGGATGTGCGTGGAGAGGAGCATCGTGTGCTCCTGCCCGAGTTCGCGCATCAGCTTGCGGGTCTCGCGGATCTGCGTCGGGTCGAGGCCGGCGGTGGGCTCGTCGAGGATCAGCACCGGCGGGTTCGCGATCAGCGCGTCGGCCAGCCCGACCCGCTGGCGGTACCCCTTCGACAGCGTGCCGATGATCTGGCGGCTCACGTCCTTCAGCCAGCACCGTTCGAGCACGTAGCCCATCCGCGCTCGGCACTCGGACCGGCCCAGCCCCTTCAGCCCGCCGCGGAACCGCAGGTACTCGTCCACGCGCATGTCGGCGTACAGCGGGCAGCTCTCGGGCATGTACCCGATGCGCCGGCGGGCCTCGATCGGGTCCCAGAACACGTTCTTGCCGTCGATGGTGGCCGTGCCGGAACTCGCGGTGAGGAACCCGGCGAGGATCCGCATGGTGGTGGACTTCCCGGCGCCGTTGGGGCCGAGGAACCCGACCACCTGGCCCTTTTCGACCGAGAACGACACGTCGCGCACCGCGTGGTACTCGCCGTAATACTTCGTGAGGTGCTCGACGGCGATCATGGTCGCGTCCTCGTTCGCTCGGTCGCGTGCGGTCAGGTAAAGCTAAACGGTTAAGGCGCCGTGCGCGAGGCGGCAAGGGCGCGGGTGCGAGAGGTTACGGTGAAACCCTATCCGCACCGCTCGCCTCGGGGTGAAATCGGGCCGAACGGGTCGTCTTGACCGGGCGGTTCGGAACCGCTTACCCTCGCCGCCGGCCCGGACAGCTCGTTCGTGCCAGCGGGTTCGCGTACCAACGGAGGGGCGGGCATGGAACTGCTGAAGCGCTTCGTGGCGGGGGTGGGAATCGGGGTCGCGGTGGTCGGGTTGGCGATGTTTGCGCTCTCCGTTGCGCCACAGTCCGGCGCCGAATCCGCGGCACAGCCCCAGCCCGCGCTGCCGGCGCTGCCCGGCGACACGCCGAACGCGCTCCCGCAACCCGTGCCAACGGCCGCGCTGTTTCCCAAAAAGGCGGAGCCGCTCCCGCCGGGTGTCGAGCCACCGCCTTTGCCGCCGAGCCCGACGTTCCCCCCGCCGCCGGGTGCCTTGATGGTTCCGGAGGTGAAGCAGGCCAAGAATGAGGTCGCGAAGCTGCCGCAAGGGCGGTCCGCGGTGCGGTTCGTGGGGCCGGACGGTATGAAGGTGTCGTGGCTGGTCGGCGAAACGTTTCACGACCGCGACCTGACCGCCCCGGCGAGCTTCAACTTCGTGCGGGGCGAGGTGTACCGGCTCCGGCTCACCGGGATCGCCAAGTACCCGGTTGCGAAGTTCTACCCCACGCTGGAGGTGTCCGCGCCGAGCGAGCGCGTGCTCGCGTTTCTCGGGCACAACGCGATCCCGGTCACGTTCACCGACGTGGAACTCGCGACCGCGGCCGAGGGGCGCCTGGTGATGAAGGCGGTGTACCTGCCCGGCGCGCCCGGGGCGGAATCGGCGACCGCGCCGGAAGAGGTGTCCTCGGTGCGCCCAGGGTTCACCGGCGACCCGGTGAGCGTGGCCTCGAACCGCGGCTCGCTGCTGGCCGTCATTCGGCTCGGCAACGTGGACCTGGAGAACCCGAACTCGCCGCCGCTGCACGCCCCGCCGAGCACATCGCTCCCGGACCGCAAGCCGATGACGGCCCCGCCGGATTTGCCATAAAGTGAACCGGCACGAACCGGCGGGTCCCCAGAAGATGAAAACGGTGGCGCCCCGTCTGTGTGGTGTGGTGCGTGGCGGTGTGGCCCGGTCCGTCGTTTCGCTGGTGCATCGTCTCGCGTGTGGGCGGCTGGCCGGGGGCCAACGCAGCCGGGGTTGGCGTCTCCTCATACGGAACGCCCCCGGGTGTAGATCGTTCGTTCTCAGGAGCCCGGCGGCACACCCGGCCGGGGTCCCGGGGTGCGTTGACTTCATCCGCGCGTGGTGATAGGTTGTTTCACATCCGTTGTTGTTGCCCGTTGGCAAATTTTGTACCGCCGCCATGCCTCCTTCGGACTCCCCCGGCGGAAACCGGGAACACAACATTCTCGAAGCGTGCCAGCGCACAATCGGTTACCGGTTCCAGAAGGTGGAACTGCTCCGCTCGGCGCTCACGCACACGTCAAGCGCCAACACCCGCGCCGCGTCCAACGAGCGGCTCGAGTTCCTCGGCGACAGCGTCCTCGGTCTGGTCACCTGCGAACAACTCTACAAGCGGTTCCCGGAGTACCAAGAGGGCGACCTCACCAAGGTGAAATCGGCCGTCGTCAGCCGCAAGACGTGCGCGCGCTTTAGTGAGGAAATCGGCCTCGGCGATTTCCTTTTTCTCGGCCGCGGGGTTCAGACCCACGGCGAGATGCCTATGAACATCCTGGCGAACGCCTTCGAGTCGCTGGTCGCGGCCGTCTTCCTTGATGGCGGGTGGGACGCGGCACGGGACTTCGTTCTGGAGTTCATGGACCCGGAGATCGAGCGCGTGGCCCGCGACGCCATCTCCTCGAACGCGAAATCGCAGCTCCAGACCGTCACCCAGCGCGAGTACGGTGACACCCCGCGGTACTTCCTGTTGGACGAGCAAGGGCCGGACAACAACAAGTGCTTCAAGGTCGCCGCGCAGGTGCACGACGAGCGGTTCCCGGCGGCGTGGGGCCACACCAAGAAAGAAGCCGAGCTGAAGGCCGCGATGAACGCGCTCGCGCACATCCACGGCGAACCGCTCCCCTACGCCTGTGAGTGACACACGAGCCCCGGCTGAGGAAGGGCACTTCTGATACCCTCACCGGGTGTGTGGGATCCCACCCGCACGGCGCCCGAACCGGCGTCCGTAAACGGTGCGTCCCCTGTCGCCTCCCGAACTCACCGGGCGCGCCCTCGTTCCACCACCGAGCGGCTACGGCTTCGTGCCTCGGTGCACTTTCGGGTCGCCTTCGGTCACGGTCCAGTACGCGCCGGGCGCGAGCCCGGCGACCTCCTGCACTCTTCCGGACGGCCAGTGGACGGTAACCTTGGTGAGTTGCGTGTCCGCACCGAGGCCGAAGAGCAACCGCGGGTCGTTCGTGGACCCGTAGCTCCCGCCCCCCTTGGCGAACTTCGTTTGGGTGCCGCCGGCCGTTTCGAGCACGACCCGGGCGCCGACAATGTCGGCGTGTTTCTCCCCGACCAGTCGCACCCCGACCCAGTGCCGCCCGTCGGTCGGGGTGACGTTCCGGAGGACCGCGACCGGTTCGTTCAGGTGGCTCACCACGGCGTCCATTTTCCCATCGTTATCGAGGTCGCCGAGCGCGAGCCCGCGCGCGTTGTGCGGGGCCTCCAGGTACGGCCACTCGCCGGGCGCGAGCGGGTGGAACTTTCCGCGCTCGTTGCGGAGCAGCACGGGCTTCTGGCGGCGGTCGATTTTGGTCGGGAACCGGATCGCGTGCCCGCTCACGATGAGGGCGTCCTCCCAGCCGTCCAGGTCGAAGTCGAAGAACCCCGTCCCCCAGCTCACGTAGTTGCCGCCGATCGCGCCCAGCCCGCTCGGGACGGTGTCGTACAGGAACCGCTCCTGTTGCGGGGTCGTCTTGTTCTTGTACAGGGCGGGCAGCTCGTTTTCGTAGTTCGTCACCAGGAGCGAGGGCCGGCCGCTGCGGTCGTAGTCGCCCGCGTCCACGCCCATGCTCCCGTTCGCGAGCCCGCGGTCGTCGCGCGCGACCCCGGCGAACAGGCCCACCTCTTCGAGCTTCACGGCCCCGCGCGGGCCGCGGTTGAGGTACAGGTAATTGTCGTCGGTGTCGTTCGCGGCGTAAATGTCCGGGCGCCCGTCGCCGTTCACGTCCACCATCAGGGCGCCGATGCCCTTGCCGTCCTTGCGGAGCCGCACCTGCTCCGAAACGTCGGTGAACGTGCCGTCGCGGTTGTTGTGGTACAGCGTGTGGGGCAGCGCCTTGAACAGCCGGGGCTGGCACACGTCGCGGGTCTTCCCGTCGTAGGTGCAGTGCGGCGGGTGGTTGGTGCCGAACCCCCAGTCCCCGTAGTGACACACATAAATTTCGGGGTACCCGTCGCCGTCGAGGTCGCCCCACGCGGCCGACGTGGACCACAGCGCGTCGGACAGCTTCGCCTTCCGGGTGGCGTCCACGAACCGGCGCCCCCCGGCCCCGTCGGGTTCGTTGTGGAGCAGCACGAGCCGGTTGTACCCGGTGACGAGCAGATCGGGCCAGCCGTCGCGGTCGAAGTCGAACGCGGCCCCGCCGTGGCTGTACGGGAACGAGACCGTGCCGAGCCCAACGGCCGCCGTCGCGTCGGCGAACGTGAACCCGCCGAGGTTGCGGTACAGTTTGCACGGGTGGCCGAGCACCTTTTGGCCGTCGTAGTACCCGCCGCCGGGGAGGAACACGTCGAGGAGCCCGTCGCCGTCGAAGTCGAGCAGCGCGGCCCCGCCGCCGAGCGATTCGATGATGGCGAAGTGCCCGGCCTCCTCACCGTTGCGGTACGTGAACGCGATGCCGCTCGGTGCGGTGGCGTCGGCGAACGGGGCCGGGCCGGCCGCTTCGGCCCGAGCCGGCGCACTTGTGGGCGCGGAGCGGTCCGAACAGCCGGGCAGGAGCGCGACCGCGCCGGCGAGCGCGGCGACAATGCCCCACAAATGACGGGGGAGACCGTTGCGCATGACTGCGGACCTGGAGAGGGAGCACGCGATTTCTTCCAAACTATACGAACGGGAGAGGTGGGGCGATCGGGATTCGCACCGGTCGGTCGAAATCGCCGCGGAATCCGAATCGCAGCCTTGACAAGCGGTTCGCACGGGGATAGTTTGCGCTGAAGATGAAGTAATCTACTCGCGCTTCATCACTGAGAAACTCGCTTTCTCTGCCTACTTCCCCTCCACATCTCCCGGAGGCTTGCGTCGTGCTCTCTTTCTCTCAAACCCCGCGGCGGCGCGGGTTCACCCTCATTGAGCTGCTGGTGGTGATCGCCATTATCGCGATCCTCATCGGGCTGCTGCTCCCGGCCGTGCAGAAGGTGCGCGAAGCCGCCGCCCGTCTGCGCTGCACGAACAACCTCAAGCAGATGTCCCTCGCCACGATCAACTGCGCGGACACGAATAACGGTAAGCTGCCCCCGAGCATCGGTCTGTACCCGGGCAACACCCCGACCGAAGGGGGGAGCAACGGTGGCACCTTCGTTCACATTCTGGCCTTCATCGAACAGGGTAACGTTTACAAGGCCTCCTACGACAAGCCCGAGCGGAACGATCCGGCCCGAACTGACAACCTGGGCACGTATTCCATGTGGCACCCGGTCATCACCGAGTCGCGCATCAAGACCTACATCTGCCCCTCCGACTACACCCAGGCGAGCGACTTGCCCGCTCGCGCGAGCTACGGCGTCAACGGCCAGATCTTCCGCCACAACCTCCGCTGGGGGGTGGGGCTCCCGTCGTACCCGACGGCCCTGGCGGACGGGACCTCGCAGACGATCATGTACACGGAGAAGCTCTCGCGCTGTAACAGCGGCGATTACGCGGACAACTTTTGGCCGGACTGGGGGCCGATTGTCACCTCGTCGGACCAGGGCGGGTCGGTGACCGGCCCGGCCTCGGTGTTCCAGACCCCCAAGGCCGGTAACCCCGCGGTCTGCACGGGCGGCCGCGCGAGCACCCCGCACGGGAGCACGATGAACGTGGCCCTCGGCGACGGGAGCGTCCGCTCGGTGTCGTCTTCGGTGAACCCCGACTCGTGGTGGGCGGCGATCACCCCGATGGCGGGCGATGTCATCGGCGGCAACTGGTGAGCCGGGCCGGCCCGTCGCTCCCGTCCGTCCGAACACGCGGCTCCTTTCGGCCCCCGGCACGCTGCCGGGGGTGAGCCCTCACACACATCAGAAGGCACTCTCCCAATGCGCCGATACCCCGGACTCCGTTGCGCCGCCACAGTGGCTTTATTTGTGGGCGCCGTTTTCTTTGTTGGCTGTTCGCGCCCAAGTGGCTCCGTTGCGGGCAAGGTGACCTTTCAGGGGAAAAACCTGAAGGGCGGGAACGTCATGTTTCATGGGAACGAAGGGCAGCAGAGCTATTCGGCTGAGATCCAGGAAGACGGCACTTATAACGTCCCCGTTCTCAGCGGCGGGACGTACAAGGTGTGTGTCGAAACGGCCTCTCTGAAACCGACCGAGACGAAGAGCAGCTACGGGACCGGTGCCCCCGGTCCGAAGGGGGCCGCCCCGAAGATCGACCCCAAGTCGCTCCCCGAGGGGTACCAGCCGAGCAGCCCGGCGCTGGCTTCTGCGGCCACCAAAGCCAAACGTTACACCGCGATCCCTGAAAAATACGCCAGCGCGACGAGCACCCCCCTGTCGTACGATTTCCCGGGCGGCCAGCAGACGTTCGATATCGAGATCAAGTGAAACGGCTCGGCCGCTGGCCACACATGAGCGAACCTGTGACCCCATTGCCGCCGGCCCCCGTTCGCGTTCGCTGGCTCACCGCGCCGTTCCGCTTCGTGATCCGGCGCCCGGTTCGGGCCGCCGGGTATCTCCTCCTCGTGGCGCTGGTAGTGGGGGCCGCTGCCGCGGGTGCCGCTGCCGCATGGTTCTACCGGCACCTCCGCTCGGCCGAGGCGGAACTGGCTCTGGGGCACAACGCGCGGGCCGTCCGCCACCTCCACGAGTGCCGCCGGCTGTACGCCGGGCACCGGCGGGTGCTGCTCCTCTCGGCCCGCGCCGCGTGGCGGTCCGGGGCGCTCAAGGACGCCGAAGCGCTACTGGACGAGTACGCCGCCCGGTACGGGTACGACGAACCGGTCGTCGCGGAGCAGCTGCTCCTCCGGGCCGTGAAGGGCGACGTTGAAGGGGCCGAGCCGCAGCTCCTCGCGCGCACCCGGGCCGGTTCGCTTCCCCCGGATCTGGCCAGCGAGGCGGTGGTCACCGGGCTGCTCGTGCGGTTCCGCTGGGCCGAGGCGCACCGGCGCCTCACCGAGTGGCTGGAGCGCGCCCCGGACGCGACCGCGGCGCTGCTGCTGCTCGGCAAGCTCGAAGAGCAGCGGCAAGGGGTCTTGGTCGCACAAGAGCTCTACCAGCGGGCCGTCGACCGCGACCCCGACCACGACGAGGCCCGGCTCCGGCTGACGGCGCTGCTCATCGCCAACCGGCGCGGGGCCGAGGCCCTGCCGCACGCCGAAGCCCTCCGGCACGCGCTCCCGAATAGCCCCGAGGCCGCCGTTCACCGGGTGCGGGCGCTCGCCCTCGTCGGTCGAACCGCGGAGAGCCGGGCGGCGCTCGCGGAGTGCCGCAGCCGATACCCCGAGTTCGCGCCGGCGCTGGTCGAGGAGGGAGCGGCGGCCCTGAGCGACGGGGACGAGGGCGCCGCGGCGCGGGCCTTCGGCCAGGCCGTGCAACTCGACCCGGGGAACCTCGTCGCCCGGAACCAGTACGCGTTCGCCCTCGCCCGTGTGGGCAAGGGCGCTGAAGCCGCTCAGGCCAAGGCCGAAGCGGAGCGCCTCCAGGGCGACCTCGAGCGGATCAGCGTTCTGATTACCGGGCCGCTCCAGCTCCGCCCCAACGACCCGGCCGTGCACCACGAGATCGCGATGATCGCGCTGCGGAGCGGGCTCGTGGACGAAGCGATCCGGTGGTTCACCAGTGCGCTGCAGGTCGATCCCGATTACACCCCGACGCACCGGGCGCTGGTGTCCGTGTACCGCGCGCTGGACAACCCGGTTCTGGCCGCTCGGCACCGGGCCCTGGCCCAGCGCGGCGACCCGTCGGCGCCCTGATTTTGGAGCCCCTTGTGTTGCGCCGGCTGCTCTCTCGCTTGTGGACCCGCCGGGGCGCGCTCCGGCTCGCGATCGCCTTTTTGCTGTTCGGCCTGGGGGCGCCCCAGGTGTGGGCGTGGTACCACCTCCGGAGCGCGAAGCGCGCGCTGGTCCGTTACCACCCCGAGGAGGCGCGCCCCGCGCTGGCCGAGTGCGAACGGGTGTGGGGCTGGCGCGCGTCGGTCCGGCTACTCGGGTGCCGGGCGGCGTGGCAGGGGGGCGACACCGACGGGGCCGTTGCGGAGCTCCAGGTGGCGCAGCGGCTCGCGGGCGGCGCGACCGACGACACGGCCTTCGAGTGGGCGCTCGTGCGGGCCGCGTCCGGGAACGTTCGGGAGGTGGAGCAGTACCTCCAGAAGCGGGCCGAGGAGGCCCCGGCGACCGCCGGCCCGCTCGTGTGGGAGGCGCTGGCGGTGGGCTACCTGCGCGTGTACCGCACGCTCGACGCGATGGCCTGCCTCGAGTACTGGTTGCGGCGCGAGCCCGAGAACGTGCGGGCGCTGGAGCTGCGGGGGGCCACGTTCGTGGCCGGGAAGGGCGTGACCCGCGGGGTCGAGGACTACCGCCGGGTGCTCGAGCGCGACCCCGCGCGCGCGGCCACGCGGTGGCGCCTGATCGACGGGCTGCTCGCCCTCGGCGGGTACGAAGAGGCCGCCACGCACCTGGAGGTCGTCGCGCAACAGGTGCCCGACGACCCGGCCGTCGCGGCCCGGCTGGCCCGGTGCTACAACATCCTCGGCCGTGCGGACGACGCCCGGCGGATGATCGACGCGGCGCTCGCCGGGCATCCCGACGACGTCGCGTGCCTGCGGACCCGCGGGCAACTGGCGCTCACGGCGCGCCCTTCGGACCCCGCCGCGGCGGAGGTCGACCTCCGCCGCGCGGCGGCACTCGCGCCGAACGACTACCAGACTCAGAACCTGCTGTTCCAGGCGCTTCAGCAGCAAGGAAAAATCGAGGAAGCCAAGGAGCGGCTGAAACTCGCCGAGGGCGTTCGGGAGCGGGGCGAGCGGATCAGCGAACTGAGCAGCCGCAAACTGGCCGAGTTCCCGCTGGACCCCGCGTTGCACTACGAGATGGGGCACCTGCTGCTCGCGGGCGGGCACCCCGATACCGCTGTCGAGTGGTTCCAGAACGCGCTCCGGCTCGACCCGGCGCACCGCCCGTCACACGCCGCGCTCGCGACGTTTTACGAGGGCCGCGGGGACAAGGCGAAGGCCGAGTTCCACCGCGCGCGGGCCGACGGGCGGGAGAAGAAGGAACCCGAGCGCCGGGAATGAAGCTCAAGAGGGGGCGGGATGAGACGCCGCGCCCCACAGAGCCCGTTCTCTTCCCCTCGCGCCCTCACTTCTTGCCCCCGTTCTTCCAGATCGTTACGGGGGCGGTGGTGACCTGCGAACTGAAGTTGCCCACGACGAGATCGGGCCGCCCGGTACCGTAGAGGTCGGCCGCGGCGCACACGACCGCATCGCACGACCCGGTCGCGAGCGCGTGCCGCTCGAACTTCCCGGGGGCGACCTGCTCGAACAGCACCACCGCGTCCGCCTTGCGCGCGACCCGGTCGGCGAACTTGTCGCCCGGTAAGAAGCTCACCGCGAGGACGTCGGGCAACTTGCCGCCGGTCACGTGCGCGGCGACCGCGTTGTGGACGCCGTACATGTCCGCGATCCGGCGGTGCTCGAACTTCAGGTCGCCCGTGTTTTCGAGCCACTGGATGCCGTGGTACGGCTTCCACAGGTACGGTTCGTCGAGGATGTCGCCGTTCGTGTACAGCACGTCGATTTTGCCGTCCCCGTTCATGTCCACCAGTTGGATCCCGCTGCTGCCCCAGCCCGGGTGCGGCGCGGAGTAGAGCGTCTCCTTGGCGAACGCGCCGTTGCCCTGGTTGATGAACGCCACCACGGTTTCGTGCTCCTGCGCGATCAAGGCGACGAAGTCCGGCTTGCCGTCGCCGTTCAGGTCGGCCACCGGGACGTGGATCGGCCCGTGCCGCGCGTCGATGACGTGGGGCTCGAACGCGGGCCGCGCCCAGTCGGCGGTTTTGTTTTCGAGCAGGATCGTTTCCCCCACCGCGTGGAGCCCGAACACGCCGACGATCAGGTCGCGCTTGCCCCGGCCGTAGAAGTCGGCGGCGCGCACGTCGGCGACGCGGCCCACATCCTTGAGGAGCGTGACGCCCTGGTAGGTGCCGTCCGGTTTGCCGCGGAGCCACACCACGCTGCCGCACCGCTGGTCGGTCGGGGGGAAGCTGCCCAGGTCGGCGACGACGATGTCGAGCACGCCGTCACCGTCCAGATCGAGAACCTCGGCATGTGCGGGGTTCGGAACGGCCGCGAGGACCTTCCAGGCCGGCTTCGGATCGGTCGGGCGCAGCGCGAGAACCTTCCCGTTGGCCATGTCGCACGCGAGCAGCGTGAGCGGCTCCCGGGCGAGCACCTTGGGGTCGGCGGCCCCCGTGCCGGGCAGCTTCACCGCGCTGACGTGCGAGATCATCGGCCGCCCCCCGGTCGGGGCGGGGTAGGTGACCGGCTCGAACCGCGTCCCGAGCGGGCGCGCCGCGGGCACGAGCCGCGCGGGCGGCAGCTCGTCCGGGGCGCGCTCTTCGTAGTAGCGGATCACGTGCGCGAGCTTCGGGGGGGCGAGGGGCAAACCGGACCGGTCGAAGAACCGGAACCCGCGCTCGACCTCCGTCCGCCAGTGGCCCCGCGGGAACGAATCGGGCGGCGGGTACGCGTGGCACGAGCCGCCGCAGAAGTCATGGACCTGGGCCTCGATGTCGGCCGGCAGCGGGGCAGGGGGGGGCGGTTCCGCCGCGGTGGGCGGGGCGTCCGCTCTTCTCCCGCAGCCCAGAACCGCGACCGCGAGCGCGAGCCCCGCAACGGTCGGACACAGGACGAGCCACCGGCGTGAGCCGTTCATGATCGAACCGGGGTGAGAGGTCGTTCGGGCGAGCGTAACGGAGCGTAACGGAGCGGCGCTACCGGGGCCGGCGGATCGCGTCGTGGTATCGCGCCGCGAGCGGGCCGCCCGGCGCGGCGAGCGCGTACGGTTTCGTCTGCTCGTACAGCTCGGTCGCGTCCGCGAAGCGCGCCGCCGCGGCCCCCGGGGCACCGCGCTCCAGGTGGAGCACGCCCGCGACCGTCATCAGGTCCGCCCGAACGGCGGTGAGCGCCCGGTTCTGCACGAACAGCTCGGTGGCCCGCGCCCGGTCACGCGCCCGGGGGACCCGGGCCGGCACCGGGACCGGCGGCGCCGCCATCCCGATTTCGAGCGCGGCCAGCACGGCGCCGCTCGTGACCACCGCCGGCGCCCGCACGTGCTCTTCCGCGTCGAGTCGGGCACAGATGCGGTCGATCGCGTCCGCCGCGCCGGCGTAGCGCCCGACGGCCGCGCACTGGCACAGGTCGAGCCAGTCGAAGGTCGGGAACTGGTAGCCCCGTGCGGCCCCGGGCGCGCCGGGGAGGGTGTACACCCCGAGCACGTCCGGGTTGCGGCGGATCTCGGCGCGGTCGAGGAGCACGCGGCACTCGGCCGCCTGTCCGGACTGGAGGAGCACGTCGGCGAGCACCCCCAGCCCCGCGCCCCCGTACAGGTCCGGGTGCGAGTGCAAGAGCACGTCCAGGGCCCTCTGGGCGAGGCCGAGTTCGAGCGCGACCCGGGCCCGCGCGAGCGGGTCGCCGGCCAGCCCCGCCGTGCGGATCAGGTACCGGTTCTCCGCGTCGAACAGGGCCGCGTCGAGCGACCCGACGAGCGCGCCGAGCTTCTCGACGCGCTCGCCGTGCTCCCCCGCCTCCTGCCCCGCGAGCGGCCCCGCGCGGCGGGTCAGGCGCAGCGCTTCGGCCGCGTGCGGGCGCGCGGTGTCGAGCATGTTCCGGCGGATCAGGACCAGGGCGAGGCTCTCGCGCGCGGGCGCGGACCCGGGGTTCAGGAGCACGCTCTGGGCGAACGCGGTCACCACCTGGGCGAGGCGCACGTGCTCCAGCGGGGTCAGCCCGGCGCCGGTTTCGCGCTCCCAGGTGCGCTCGCCGAGGGCGCCGTAGGCGCGGCCCAGGGCCAGCCACGCGATGGGGTCGCCGGGGTCGGCCTCGGTGCCCGCCCGCGCCGCCCGGACCGCGAGCAGC
>DASWYH010001260.1:0-1941 GCA_036405095.1 Gemmata sp.
AACCGGCCGCCGATTTTCACGGGCAACGCGCCCCGCCCCGGCGCGCCGCGCCCGACCGGCGGCGGGGCCGGGAACTTCGGCGGGAACCGCGGGTCCACCAACCGCGGCGACAAGCCGAACCGCACCGACAAGCCGTACAACCAGGGCGGATCGCCCCCCCGGCTCTACGTCGGTGCCGAGAAGCCCAACGCCCGCGAACTCGACAAGCTCATTGAGGACGAACTCGCTCAGGCGATGGGCGATTTCGACGTGTCGAAGACGGTCGCGGCGGTCGAGAACGTGCAGAAGCCCCGCGCCGCGGGCACCGTCGGCGGCGGCAAGAAGGTCGGCGTGATCGTCGGCGTTCACGGCAACGACGTGTTCGTGGAGGTGCCCGGCGGGCGCAGCCAGGGCGTGCTCCCCCTTCAACAGTTCGAGGGGCGCAAACCGGCGCTCGGCGAATCGGTCGAGTTCGACATCGATCACTACGACTCCGCGAACGGGCTGCTCATCCTGACGCGCGAGGGCTCCACCCAGGTCGTTCACGACTGGTCGCAGGTCGCCTACGGCATGATCGTGGAAGCCAAGGTGACGGGCACCAACAAGAACAAGACCGGCCTGACGGTCGAGGTCGCCGGGATCAAGGGGTTCCTGCCCGCGAGCCAGCTCGACCTGTACCGCGTGGAGAACATCGAACAGTTCGTGAACCAGCGGATCAAGGTGATGGTGGCGGAGGTGAACCCGGAGGAGCGGAACCTGATCGTGAGCCGCCGGGCGGTTCAGGAGCGGGAAAAGGCGGTCAAGGCCGAGGAGTTCTGGAAGACCGTCGCGGAAGGGCAGGTCCGCAAGGGCATCGTCCGGAGCATCAAGCCGTTCGGGGCGTTCGTCGACCTCGGCGGCGCCGACGGCCTGATCCCGGCCTCCGAGTTCTCCTGGCAGCGCGTGGCCGACCTGAACGAGTTCGTGAAGATCGGGCAGCAGGTCGAGGTGAAGATCAACCGCATCGACTTCGACGCGCGGAAGATCGGGCTGAGCATGAAGCAGCTCACGGTGAGCCCGTTCGAGGAGTACACGAAGACCGTGCAGGCCGGCGCCCGCGTCACGGGGAAGGTGTCCCGGATCGCGGACTTCGGCGCGTTCGTGGAACTCACCCCCGGGGTGGAAGGGCTGATCCACATTTCCGAACTCTCGACCCAGCGGGTGCGCCGGGTGCGCGACGTGTTGGAAGAGGGCCAAACGGTCATCGTCGAGATCCTCAGCACGGACCCGACCACCCGGCGGATCGCGCTGAGCCTCAAGAAGATCGCGACCGAGGAAGAAGCGGCGGCCGAGGCCGCGGAGGAAGCCGAGCACCAGGCAGCGCTCAAGGCCGCGGAAGAGGTCATGGCAACGCGCCCGGTGAACCCGAACCTGCGCGGCGGGATCGGCGGCCCGATCCGGTTCGACGTGCCGGAGTAACGGTAAACCGCGTCACCCAGCCGGAAGCGTGAGCGGCACACATCGCTCGCGCTTCCGGCTGGGGGGCGGCTCCGCTCGCCGTCACGCACTTCCGGGCAACAGAGAAGACACCGGGCGCCGAGTCTGCACGGCGTGTAAAACGCCTACCCTTTACCCAACACCAGATCGACCACCCAGCACCCGCGGACATGCGGCCCCTCGTCCCGGCAGTGGTCGAGGGTGTCGGAGCAATCGCCCCCGGCATCTGGCAGCGCATCCGCGAGAATTGGCACCGCGCTGAAGTCACGCGGGTCATACATCTGCGCCGCAACTGTTTGCACGGTTGCGGTGCGCCATTCCGGGGAGAAGGTGACGGAACGGGTTGCCAAAGATATCCCGAAGGCGCCTGGTGCGACCCGTTTTGCTCGCTCCGCTACCGTCCGCAACTTTCCAGATCCAAACAAACTCGTCTGAAGCAGCGGCATTCACCGCTGCTCGCGTCGCCCATTTCTCCATTCCGATCGC
>DASWYH010001261.1:0-9030 GCA_036405095.1 Gemmata sp.
CTGGGGTGCCGCCGGGTGGTGGTTCCGTGTCCCAAGTTGCTCGAAGAGGCGACCGCGCCGCGCGCCCTCCTGATGCGCGAATCGCTCCTCGCGCTCGGCGCGTTCGGCGACCGCGTCGGGTGCCTCGTGGCGCTGGAAATCGGCTTCGACCCGGCGCAGAAGGTGAAGGAGTATTTGGCCGGGTTCGATGTGGGCAGCCTGAAGGTCACGTTCGACCCGGCGAACTTCCTCCTCCACGGGCACGACCCGCTCGCGAACCTGATGCCGCTCGAAGGTCTGGTGGCGCACGTTCACGCGCGCGATGCACGGTCCGCCGGGGTGAGCCGCGGAATGCAGGAGGTGCCGCTCGGGGCGGGTGACATCGACTGGATGGCGCTCTCCGCGACGCTGCAAGTGCTGGAGTTCGACGGGGTGCTCGCGGTCGAGCGCGAGCAGGGCGAGAACAAACTTGCGGACGTGGTCGCCGGGGTCCAGTTCCTCCGCCGGTTCGCGCTCCCGGGATGAACTGTTAGAATGCTCGGTGACGAATGTGGAGCGTTTTAGCTCGTCGCTCTGCGCCAGGCCGATGTTGCGTCGGCCGAGTGTGTACCACTACACCCTTCGCGGGGAAGGCCGTTCCAGCACCGCTTTCGCCGGGATTTTGCATAATATTCCGGCGGTCTGGAACAATCTCGCCAACCGCGATGCCGCCGAAATATTATGCAAAATCCCGGCGGCGGTGCCGTGAGCCTTCCGCACCCCAGGTTCAGAAGTAGACCGCTCGGGTTCGTCAAAGCACGAACCCCGCACGCGCAGGCGTGCGGGGTTCGTGTGCTTCGTGCGCGCGTTTTTAATGGCGCAACAGGAACTCGTTGACGTTCAGTAGCGCGTGCTGAACGTCCCGGAGCCCGGTTGTGCGATCCGTTGCTGCGGCGAGGTGCTTCGCGACCAACTCGCACTCGCGGGACGTGGGCCGCCGGCTCAGCGTTGCAAGGTAAATGTGCTCCACGATCCACGTGTCATCTTTCCCGGCCTTCACCCAGCCCGCGACGCGCCCGTCGGCCGACTTCACCTTCGCCAGCACGCCGGCGTTGTTTAGCATGTGGAGCACCTGCGGCAGCGCCGGGTCTTCCTCACGGGCGCACTCGCAAATCACGTCGCGCACGGGCTTGCTGAACGCGGTCAGGAACGGGTGATTCACCCCGCCCTCGGGAAGCGCAATCGCCAGCGTGCCCTTCGGGTGCCCCTTGAACTTCTCCGGAACACCCGTCGCGCTGCTGACGGCGTCGAGAATTTGCTCCGCGGTGAGCATCCGGACGGCGGCGCTCACAAAATAGCGCTCGGGATCAGCGGCGTGGGGCGATTGCTCCGGGGCGTCGCTCGCGAGCTGGTACGTGTGCGAATTGAGGATCACCCGAACCAGCGGCTTGAGCCGGTAACCGCCCTTTGCGAACTCGCCCGCGAGCGCGGCCAGAAGGTCCGGGTTCGACGGCGGGTTGGTGTCGCGGAAGTCGTCTACGGGATCGACGATCCCCTTTCCGAGCAGGTGGAACCAGATGCGGTTCGCAACGGAGGGCGCGAAGTACTTGTTCTTCGGGTCGGTGAGCCAGTCCGCAAGGGCGTCGCGCCGGTCGTCATTGGGACCGAGCGCGGGCGCGCTCCAGCCGAACGCTTGCGGCGGCTGGGGGCGCCGCGTGATCGGGTTGTTCAACTCGCGGTTCGGCTGCGTGTACACGATTTCGTCATCCAGACCGAACTGCGCCCCCCTCAACTGCGCGCGGGCGAAGAACGCCGCAAGGCCGTAGTAGTCCGTCTGGGTGATGTTCTCGAACGGGTGGCTGTGGCACTTCGCGCACTGCATCCGGACGCCCAGGAAGAGTTGCGCGGTGGCTTCGGCCGCGTCTTCGGGCGTGCGCGCGACGCGGTAGAAGTTCGCCGCGGGCTTGTGGAGCGTGTTCCCGCTGCCGGTGAGCAGCTCGCGCGCGAAAGTGGTAACAGGTTTGTCCTCGCGGACGCTCTGCACCAGATAGCGGTGGAAGCTGTGAACCCCGCGTTCCCTGATCGTGGTCGGGTTGCCGCGGAGCACGTCGGCCCACTTCAGCGCCCAGAAGTACGCGAACTCCTCGCGCGCGAGCAGCGCATCAATCAGCTTGGCCCGCTTGTCTCTGGCTTTGGAATCGAGGAACGCGGCGGCTTCCTCGGGTGTGGGGAGCGCGCCGATGGTGTCGAGGTGGACCCGCCGGAGGAACACCTCGTCCGAACACACCGCGGCCGGGAGGAGCTGAAGCTCTTTTTGCTTCGCGAACACCGCGGTGTCGATGAAGTTTTGCGCGGCCGGTGCCCGGAACACGAACTTCGCATCGGGGCGCACGAACGAGAGCCGCACGCTCGTGATGCCCGTGAGGTAGCGCGCCAGAACGGAGGCCTCGCCGGTGCGCGCGAAGGAAACCACCCCGCCGGGGGTGACCTTTGCGGGCTCGTTGGTCGTGAACACCGTGAGCGCGGTCACATCGCGAGTGGTGCCGTCGGCGAAGTGCGCTGTTGCGGTCAACTGCCGATCGGGGTTTGTGGGGTCGCGCCGCGCGCCCCCGGGGGCGATTTCGAGCTTCACCAGGGGCGAAGGGCGATCATCCTTCGCCCCGGCCGTGATCCACCGCCTGATGAGCTGGTACGGCTCGGCACCGCGGCCGAACAGTTGCCCGCCCGCGTGCGACACGCGCCCGCTCCCTTTAAGCAGCACGAGGCTGTCTTCGGGCGACTGGAGGTTGACGCGCCGACCGCCGCTTTCTTTGGTGAGCGTGGCGAGGTCCAGGTCGGGATCTTGCCCGCGGAGCGAGAGCCGGAACCCGTTCTTGCCCTGTGGCGACCCGTGGCACGCTCCCGAGTTGCACCCGACCCGCGACAGCGCCGCGATCACGTCCCGGCGGAACGACACCGCGGCCGGTTCCGCGCCGAACGACGGAGCGGCCGAAGCAAGGAGGACCGCGGCAGTCAGGAAACGCACCATCACACTCTCCATCGAGCGGCGCGGCGGGAGCCCGCGCGCGTGCCTTACTTCTTCTTGGGCGATTCGACCTTCTTGATTTCGATTTCCACCGGCGCGGCCCGTTGTTCTTCCTCGAATCCGCTCACCTCGCCGGTCGCGGTCAGTTGCCAGTTCTGCTTTCGGGGCTGTGCGTCCGGGAGGGCTTTAACCACGAATTCGACGGCCGCTTCGCCTTTCGGAATCGTCACCTTCTCGGGCGCGTCGAGCCCCGGCACGGCGCTCAGGTGGAGCGTCACCGCGCCGTCGAAGCTCTTCGCGCGGGTGAGCGTGTAACGCACCTTGGCGGATTCGCCCGGGAGCAGCGCGACCTTTGGGGTGGCGGAACTCAGCACGTAGGCGTAACTCAAATTGAGGTCGAAGGTGCGAACGAGCGTGACCCGCCGCCCGCGGTGCGTTCCGGTCGCCGAAACTTCGATCCGCGCGCGGCCGATGTTAGAGAGGATCTTCGACACCACCACGCCCTGCGCGGTCAGTTGTTGTGCGGTCAGCTCGGGAAACTCCGCGTAAACGCGCGTGCGCCCCTCGTTCTTGTCCGCGAGTTGTCCACCGACGGCGGTGAACGCGATCGGGCCGTCGAAACCGTCGCTCCGGGTGGTCGTCACCGGGATCGGAGCGGTTTGGTAGCGCGGGAGCGTGACTTCCGTTTCAGGGAGTTCGAACGTGAACGGGCTGGGCGGCGTGATCTGCACCGCGAACCGATCGGTGAGAGCGGGCGGGAGCCGCATCTGGTCCTCTCGCAGCGCGATCGGAATGAGATCGACGTTTTGGTACTTCTTGTCGATCAGCGGTCGCGTCCGGATCAGGAACTTCTCGCCGCTGCTCTCCCCAACGATCTGCACCGTGTGAACGCCGAGCGGCGCGGCGGCTCCCGCTTCGAGGCGGCACACCAGGGCGGGTTCGGTGTCGCTGATGACTTGGGGCGTCAACCGCACCCCCGGAGGCGCGCCCACGAGAGACAGCTTGATCGGCCCCTTTGTGCCCGTTCGCGCAACCGTAATCGGAACGATCTGGTAGTTCCCTTGCGGAACGGTCAGCCCTTCAACTTCGGCCGTCAGTGCCGGCGGGAACGGGTCCGGTCGCACCGTGATTCGGTAGGTGTGAGCGTCGCTGCCGTCGCGGAGGGTATCGCGCACCGCGATGCCGTAGGTGCCCCGGTTGGGGCTTGTGAAATCGAGGTGGGTATCGCCGTCACGGTTATCCTGCCCGCGGCGCTGCTCGCGCCCGGTGCGGTCGATCACCGTGAGTTCCAGGTCCGCGGGCGAGTTCAGCGCTTTCGCTTCGGCGCGGGCGAAGAGGCGCTGACCCTTTTCCAGTTGCACCGCGAACACGTGTCGGCGCCCCGCGTCTTTGAGCACGCCGCACAGCGTCCCGGGCACCGTCGCGGGCACCGCCTGAAGGCTCCCGAACGTGATCGAGCGTTCCAGGGTGAGGAACGGGTTCGCGCGCAGCGGGGAGGCGCGGAACGCGAGCCACGCCGGGCCGCTGGTGCTTTCCCGGAGGGCGCGCTCCCGGAGCGCATCAACATCCTTCGCGACGGTCACCGGGCCGCTGGTGGTTGCGACCGGCACCCACGCGGACCCCGCATCATGGGGCCGTTTGAGGGGTTGGAAAAAGGCGCCGGGAAGTGGCTCGGAAGAGGGCACCGCCGCGGGCACCGCAACGCGGGCCGGCGGGAACTTCCCCGCGCGCAGGGTGTAGTGGTGGTGCGCGCTCGCCTTCAGCCGCGCGTCGCGCACTTCGAGCGTGTAGGCGCCCGCTTTCTCGAAGGTGTGTTCGAAGCGGAAATCGAAGTACAGCCCGGGGTCGTTGTCGCGCTCGAACACGAACGTGCCGCTGGCGTCGCGCACCACGAGGAGCGGGTCCGCGTCTTTGCCGAGGCGGTTCGAAACGCACTCGAAGCTGACCGTCTCGCCGGCGCCCACGGAGATGACGTAGCGGTCACAGGTGCTCTCGCGGAACGTGCCCCACACGCACGCCGGGAGCCCGAGGGGCACCGGGTTCTCGCCGGCGACGTTCCCCTTGACGGGAAGGTCTTCGACGTGGAACAGCACCGCGTTGGTCAACCCGTCGCGGGTGGCGGGGCGCAGCCCGCACACGCCCACGGGGGCGTCGGCGCTCAGCGTGAGGTCGAACACGAGCTTTCCAGGCGCGCTCGGAACGGGCTTCGCGCGGATCGCCCCCTTGGGGAGCGAGTGCCACACGTCGAGTCCCGGGCCGAAGTTGTTACCCACGAACGTGACGCGCGTGGTTTTGCCGCGCTCGGCGACCGGGGGCGACACGCTCTCAACGAAGCCGGCCGCGTTTGCCGTGAGTGGAAGGAGCAAAACGGCGAGCGGGGCGAGGGCCGCTCGGAACCGGCGCGGGGTCCCCGGGCTTCTCTCCGCGCCCCCGCTGGGGGCCAACGTGCGAGTTGCGGGCATGGCGTCGCCTGGTTTTGGACGCCGACGGCGTCACCGGTGGTGGGGCAACCCAGGAAGCGGGCGAGAAACCGTAGCAGGAATCACTGGCGGGACCAACACGAACTATGGTACACTCGGCGAAAGTTAATTGCACGCCGAAACAACACCCGTAGTTTCAAGTGTTCAGTGCTTAGCCCCGAGCGAAGATCATCCCGTGTGCCCTTCGCGCTTTTCGGCTCACTGACGACTGACCACTTGAAACGACTGGACACACCTTTGACCTCCTCTTGCCCCTCGTGCCCGTCGGAGCCTTGGCCATGCTGAACCTTTGGGGTTCGTCGTCGCTGGACCGTCGCGAACTGCTTCGCGTCGGCGGGGTCGCGCTCGGCGGGTTGACGCTACCGGCCCTGCTGGCCAAGCCGGCGGTCGCGGCCGGACCGAAGCCGAAGAGCTTCGGCGCCGCGAAGAACTGCATCATCCTCTACCTGAGCGGCGGCCCGGCGCAACTCGACACCTTCGACCCGAAACCGGACGCGCCGGACGACATCCGCGGGCCGTTTACCACCATCCCGACGAAGCTCCCCGGGGTGCGCTTCTCGGAGCTGCTCCCGCACGCGGCATCGTGGATGCACAAATCGGCCCTGGTGCGCACGATGTGGCACGAGCACAACGACCACGGCCGCGGGTCGTACTGGATGTTCACCGGCTACCAGTACCCGGGCGGCGTGCCGGAAGTGAACAACATGAGCCGCCAGGACATGCCCCACATGGGCGCGTGTGTGGCGAAGATCGCACCGGGTAAAAGTCCGCTCCCGGCGTGGGCCATTGCGCCGCACCGGATGGACGTGGCGGGCGGGCGCCGGGCGGGACAGTTTGCCGGCGCGCTCGGGCCGAAATACGACCCCCTCTACACCGGCGGCAACCCGAACGACGACAACTTCAAACTCGATCACATCCCGCTCGTCGCGAACGAGCGCCCGGACGCGCTCAGGCGCCGGCTCTCGCTGGTGGATCAGCTCAACGCCGAAACGAACTCGTTGAACTCACTCGCCGCCAGCAGCACGATCAAGGACTCGCAGGCGAAAGCGGTGGAAGTCATTTCGTCGGATGCAGTGCGCAAGGCGGTCGATCTGGCCGGCGCGCCCGCGAAGGAGCGCGAGCGCTACGGGCGCAACCTGTTCGGTCAATCGGTGATGCTGGGCAAGCGCCTTCTCGACGCCGGGGTGCGCCTCGTGCAGTGCAACTGGCAGCGCACGCAAGGGATCAACGGGTTCGCGTGGGACACCCACTGGAACAACTTCACCGCACACAAGGACGACCTGGTCCCGCCGTTCGATCGGGCGTTCCACGCGCTCATGAGCGACCTCGACGCGGCCGGGAAGCTCAACGAAACGCTCGTGGTCGTGGCGGCCGAGTTCGGGCGCTCGCCGAAGATCACGAAGAGCAACGCGGGCCGCGAGCACTGGCCCGAGTGCTTCAGCGTGCTGTTCGCCGGCGGCGGGATCAAGGGCGGGCAGGTGTACGGCGCGTCGGACAAGCTCGCCGGGCGCCCGGCGAGCAACCCGGTGACGCCGGCGGACTTCACCGCGACCATCTACCACTGTTTGGGGATCGATGCGTCGAAGGAGGAGCACGACCAGGGCGGGCGCCCGTTCGCGCTGTCGAAGGGGAAGCCGATTGACGCACTCGTGGGGTGAGGCTCGTCCCGAAGCAGTGGGCCGCTCACATTCGATTTCGGGCGCGGCCCATCCCGAATGGCGTTCAACGGGCCGGGCGTCCCTCGTGGCTGATACCCGCCGGCCCTTCGGGGCTCAAAACCAAGCGCCAACGATTTTGTTACCGAACCGAACCCGGTAGATGTGGCCCGTGTCGTTTAGTAAGATCAGGAGAGCTGCCCCCGTAGCTCAACTGGACAGAGCACGTGCCTTCTAAGCACGCGGTTGCGCGTTCGAGTCGCGCCGGGGGTACTTCGCAAGTCACAATCGCCGCGGTTCCAGCGGCCGAGCCGACACATTTACCCCTTTCCCATCAGGTCCATCAGCGCCACCACAAATGCGGGCAAATCCTCCGGCGTGCGGCTGGTGATGATGTTACCGTCCGCGACCACTTCCTGATCGACGTAGACCCCGCCGGCATTCTGCACGTCATCCTTGATGGAGTGGAAGCACGTGACCTTGCGGCCCTTGAGCGGGGTTTCTCCTTGCGGGAACAGCCGCGAGCAGAGCACCCACGGGCCGTGGCAGATCGCCGCGACCGGTTTGTTCTGGCTCAGCGCGTCGTGAACGAGTTTCAGCATCGGCTCGCTGCGCCGGATGTAGTCCGGTGAGAAGCCGCCGGGAATCACCACGGCGGCGAAGTCGGCGGCGCGCGCGTCCTTCGCGGCGAGCGTGGCCTTCGCCGGGTAGCCGAGCTTGCTCGGGTAGGTTTTGCCCGCTTCGGGGCCGACCAACTCGACCGCGCAGCCCGCTTCGCGGAGCCGGTACACCGGATACCACACTTCCATTTCCTGGTACAACTGCTCGACCAGCACCGCGACACGCTTCCCGGCGAGGCTCATTTCATGATCCTTTTGTGTGAGGCGAAAGGGCCGATCACTTCAATTGCACGCGCACGAACCGCGGCCAGTACAGTTCCGCGTTGCTGATGACCGGCCCGAGTTCGTGCGCGTTAACCACATACGAAATCACCAGTTCGTTGCCGGTCGCGAGGTGCGGGTGCGCCTTCGCCGCGTAGGTGAACACCTTCTTGTCCTTCTTCATCTCCGGGCACGTGTAGAGCGGCACCGGGGCCGACCACGGGCCTTCGGGAGCCGCCGCGAACCGCCCGACGACCCGGTCCGAGAGGCCGTTCTCGGTGTACACGAGGGCGTACCGCTTCAGCCCCGGCAAGTAGCTCACGGAGAACTCGGTGGCGAGCGCATCAATTTGGGTGCTGGCGTCGTTCGCGCCGGCTTTCCATGCGCCGTTGGCGAAGAAGCGCCACGCCTCGAAATCCGCGAGGTTGTCTTTCGCCACGCGAGCGGTCAGCAACTTCCGAGTGGGAAAAAGCGCCCCCGGAGTTTCCGCGTAGCCGTAAATGTAGACGAGATCATCGACAACGAGGACGGCGGAACCGAACGACACCTTCCGCTTCTCTTCGAACGTCGCAAACGGAACTTTGGTGTACTTCGGCTTCCACCTGAGTGGGTCCGCGTCCGGCTTGTCAACCGTTCCGAGCCACAGGTCGAGCGCCTTGAACCCGAACGCGCCCGGGTCTTTGGTTTTCTCGAACCGGGGCAGGAACACGTGTAACTTTTCGTCCGCGTGGTGCCCGGCGAACTGCCAGAACCAGCCCTTCCCATCGGGCGGGGCGAAGAGCGCTGTGGGCTTGCCGTTCGAGCCCTTTTGAACCGCGAACGCGAGCTTCAGGTCGGCCCCGTTTCCGGTTTGGATGCCGATGGTGTTGTTCACCAGCGTCACGTCTTTGCGCTTGCCGTCGCGGACCGCGCCGACCCAGGTGTCACTGAACAGCCACAGCGCGCGCGTGTCGCCGAGCGCGACGGAAAACGCCCCGTCGCCGCCGACCCAGCCGTCCGTTTGGCGGAACTTGGCGGTGAGCGCCGCGTCC
>DASWYH010001262.1:0-10106 GCA_036405095.1 Gemmata sp.
CAGCAACTCGGCGGTCGCGACGAGGGTCACGAGGAAGACCGCGTTGGGCACGGCCTTCAGCAGCTCGCGCCAGTTCAGCCGGATGCGCCCGATGGCCAACCCCGCGAGCATCCCGACCCAGAGCCCCAGCGCCGGCTGGTCCAGGAACACGTTCCCCACCAGCAACCCGACGACACCCAGGAGCGGCCACATGCTCCGCCACGAAACGGTCTGGTGGGGTTGGTGCGGCTGGTGGAACTCGCGGTCCGCTTGCCCCACTTCCCGCTCGGCGTGCGCGAGGATCTGCTGCTCGCAGAGCCGCTTCTCGGAGTGCCGCGAGGCCCACACCGTGAGCAGGAACTGAACGGGGAGCACCGCGACGGCCCCTTTGAACAGGTCCGTGACCGGGCACACCTTGGCCATGAAGATCATGACCGTGGTGGTGTCGCCCACCGGCGACGGCGCGCCGCCCAGGTTGCTGGCCATCACGATCGCGACGATCAACTTGAACGGCGGGTGCCGGCCGTACATGCTCGCGACGATCGTAGCCCCGATCATCGCCGCGGCGATGTTGTCGAGGACCACCGACAGGAAGAACACGCACCACAGAACCCGGGCGTCCGTGCGGGCGAACCAGGACCGGGCGATGCCCGCCGCCGCCCCCGAGTGCTCGAAGTAGTAGCTGACCAGCGCGAACCCCGGCAGGATGGCCGCGAGGTTCCAGAGCAGGTGGAACCGGTGGGGCTCGCCCAGGTGGTCGAGGTACGGGCCGAACGCGCCCCGGAAGCTCGCCGCGGTGAGGATCAGCACGGCCAGAAACAGCGCCCCCTGCGCGGTCATGAGGCGCAGGTACGCGCGCGGGCGGTGGTGCAGGAGGCTCCTGCGCTGGAACCACAGCCCGCCGATCCCGGCGAGCAGCGCGACCAACCCGGCGAGTAGCGCGAGACTGTGCTCACGGAACTCGGCCCGTTCGTGGTGCCGCAATAAGAAAATCGCGGTGGCCGCTGCGAACCCGAGGCCGACCACCAGGTTCTTCCGCTTGTGGAAGACCAGCAGCCCGCCCAGCATCACGTAAAAGGCGACAAACGCCACGATCCCGTAAGACGACATAAGCACCCGTTGAGTCCGCAATCGGAGTTCAGATCCTGACCGGCGGGCCGCCATTCGGCACCGCGGTCAGCGCTCGGGTACGTGGTCGCTCCTTTGGCACCATCACATCCGACCGCCGCGCCAGTCGCTACCCGACCCAGGGCCACCCGACGACACAGGTTGACATGATGCGGGGTGGGTCTCACGGGTCAACTGGATTCGACGGGAAGCCGTCAGGCGCCCGCGCACTTTTCGCCAGTGGGCTCCGGGCGCTGGTCCAGAACCCGGCGGGTGTTGACCTCACCACGATCGACCCGCACGGCGTTCGGCGCGATGACGCCCAGCCGCACCTGACCCCCCAGGACACCGACCACAACGACGCGGATACCCCCATCGATCACCAGTTCTTCGCCGATCCGACGTGTCAGCGCTAACATGATTCGGTCCTCTGAGTTGCGGAACGGGATGTTTTCGCGCAGGTGTTCCCCGCTGGCGGGTCGCCCCGGGACAAGGAACTCTCGGAATACCATCGGTCTGAAAGTGGCTTCCGGGCACTACGGTTGCTATTGCAACGCGGGTGCCAGATCGCGTGGAGGACCGCGCCGGCGCGCCTTTACGACCGCGGAGCAACGGCCGGGCTGGTTTCATCTCGTTTGCTTTTCATAGGTTGCGGTAACAGACGGGACTCGCACCGGTACGGCTGCGGGGCTCACAACCTCGACTACCTCGCCGAAATGAGGAAGAACATTGAGTGCCGGACCGGTCAGTTCCCGAAAGGGTGACCAGAAATTGGTCCGTTGGCGCCCGAACCACTGACTCGAACCAAATCTCGTTGCTTCCCGGTGGACGTGTTTGGGCGACCTTTGGTTTGAAACCCTGGAGTGGCAATCGTCTGGTAAGCCAGAGGTGAGCGAGGCTCGGCGCGCGCACCCCTCGGTGGCCCGGACTCGTTGCCACCGGTGCAACTCCTGGATCGAATGCTTGCAACAGCTCCTCCGCGCGGGTAACTTCCAGGAGTCGGACCTCCCACCACACAGCACGTTCCCGTAGCTCTGAGCGCACCTTATGACTGGTCGCTGCTTTCCGTTTGTTCTCAGCGCACTCGTATTCGCGTGTGAACCGGTGTCAGCCGCCGATCCGCTCGAAACGGCGTTTGATCGCGACGTGAAGCCGTTTCTTAAACAGTATTGCGTTCGCTGTCATAATGTTGAGAAGCGGACCTCCGGCATCCGTGTCGATGACCTGGCCACGAAACTGGAGGACCGGCACCTCAAACTATGGGAACACATCCGGGACCTGACAAAGGGCGGCGCGATGCCGCCGGAGGACTCCAAACAGCCTACCGCGGAAGAACGCAAGCGGGTGGTCGAGTGGGCCGAGCAGGCGCTGAAGGCCGCCCGGCTGCGCCCGACACCCAAAAACGGGAGCGTGCGCCGGCTCACCGTGGCCCAGTACCGCAACACACTTCGCGAACTGCTGTTGGTGGAAGACAACTTTGCGGAGGGGCTGCCGCCGGACGCGGTCTCGCGGGACGGGTTCGTGAACAACCAGGACACGCTCCAGGTCTCGCCGCTGCTTCTGGAGGCGTATCTCGACATCGCGGAGCAGGCACTGAGTCAGTGCATCGTCGATCCGAAAACCAAGCCCGTGATTCAGAACTTCCGGGTGAACCTCGGCGCGGGGGTGAATGCGAAACCGCTCCCGGACAAGCTGATCCTCGGGGCCGACAGCTCGCTCCTCGACAACCGCGACTTCACGGTGGAACAGCTCAAGCCCAACAAGGCGTTCGCCTATGTGCCGCTCGCGATGCGAACCAAGTACCGCTTCATCGAGGGCTATCAGGGGAACGACACGGTCCGCGGGTGGCGCGATTACGACAGCATTTACCACGCTGTTTTTGCTTGCATGCGCGGGAGCCACGGCTACCCGAAGGGGCGGGCCTTCAGCACGGTTCCGGAAGGGCTCCTCTTGCGCCCGGCGATCCCGAGTTCGGAGGTCTTCGGGCAAGAGAGCACCTACGGGCCGAAAGCGAACTTCAAAATCGCCGTCCGCGAGCTTCCCGACAACGGCCGGTTCCGCGTCACCGTTGTGGCCGCGAAGTACGACGACGGGCTCCTGCTCGATCCGGGTACGAAGCCGGCCACGGTGGACTCGTCCCTCGTCTGTCGCGAGTTGAACACGCCGCAGCGCGTGACCGTCGCGCAAGCGGGCGTGTATCAGGTGGACGTGTACACACCGAAGGGGGCGAAGCCCGCCGAACTCACGCTCACACTCGGGGAACGCCACTTCACCGCGACACCGGGCCAGCCGGCGTTCCTGGTCGTGCGTTTGCCGGCCGGGCCGCTCCCGGTCCGCGCGAAGGGGCCGATACCCGAGCGGGTGACCTTTACGCCACTGGCCGCGGATCACGAACTGGTGAAGCGGTTCGCCGCGTTCGAGAAGCGCGCCCCCCAACTCGGGGTTCACATGGGGTTCCGCCGCGACTGCGGGAGCACACTCGCGCCGGTCGGCGAACCGCACCCCGTGCGCGACACGGAACTCGTCAAGTTCGTGTTCGAAGGCCCGATCCAGAACTACCCGGACCCGAACGTCGAGAAGGACAACGTGAACTACCTCGCCGGGGTCCGCGAGATCGGGGTGCGGAGCGAGTACACCGACGGGCGCGACATGCCGCGGTTGTTGATTCGCTCGGTGGAGTTCGAGGGGCCGCTCCACGACACCTGGCCCCCGGCCGCGCACCGGAGCATTTTTCCGACGGACGATCCGACACCCGACGCCGCCCGCAAGTTGATCCGTGACTTCGCTTCGCGCGCCTTTCGCCGGCCCGTAACCGCCGAGGAAGAGGCGGCGCTGGTTGGCGTGTTCCAGAAATCACAAAAAGGCGGGGCGCCGTTCCGGGCCGCGGTGAAGGACGCGCTCCAGGTGGTGCTCGTCTCCCCGCAGTTCTTGTTCCTGATCGAAAACAGCAAGACGCCGGCGCCCGAACCGCTCGACCCCTACGAACTGGCGTCCAAGCTGTCGTACTTCCTGTGGAACGGGCCACCGGATGAGCGCCTCCTCGACCTGGCCGCGAGCGGGGACCTCCCGAAACACCTGGACCGCGAGGTGACGCGGCTGGTTGCCGATCCGCGGTTCCGGCGGTTCACCAGCGAGTTCGCCGTACAGTGGCTCTCGCTCGACAAGTTCGCCGTCCTCGAACCGGACCGCAAGCGGTTCCCCAAACTCACCCGCGACACCCGCCGGGAGCTGCGCGCGGAGCCCGGGCGGTTCTTCGAGTACCTCGTGCGCAACAACCTCCCGGCGCGGAACTTGATCGACTCGGATTTCGTGGTAGCGAACGAGGTGGTGGCCAGTTATTACGGGCTCGGCGACAAGACCGAGAGCGGGTTTCGGTTCGAACCGATCCGCCACGACCGGCGCGACCTCGGCGGCCTCCTGACGCAACCGGCGATCCTCGCCGGACTGTCCGATGGCCGCGAATCGAACCCCGTGAAACGCGGCGCGTGGGTGGCACGCAAGATCGTCGCCGAACCGCCGGACGATCCGCCGCCGAACGTTCCCACGCTGAAAGAGGACACAACGGCCCTCACCCTCCGCGAGCGGCTCGAACGGCACCGCAACCAACCCGGCTGCGCGCAGTGCCATTCCAAAGTGGACCCGTGGGGCGTGCCGCTTGAGGAGTTCGACGCCGGCGGGCGCGCCAAGGGCACCAAGGTGGACGCGCGTTCGACCCTGCCGGACAAGACCGAGCTCGCCGACTTCGCCGGTTTGCGCAAGTACCTCGCGGACGACCGCATGGACCAGGTCGCGTTCAGCGTTCTGAAGCACCTGACGATTTACGCAACGGGTCGGAGCTTGACCTACAGCGAACTTGAGTTCCTGCGCAAGGACGGGTCAAGATTGAAGGCCAACGGATACCGCATGCAAGATCTCGTCTGGTACGTTGTGAACAGCAAGATGTTCCTCGAAAAATAGCCCGCACCGCACCCCCAACGAGCCCTCATATGTCGAACGCACCGCAACTGGACCGCCGCGCTTTCCTGTACGGGATCGGTGGCGCCGCGCTCGCCCTCCCGGTGCTCGACGCGATGGGCGCCGAGGTCGCCGGGCCGGCCCCGCGCCGGTTCTGTGCGCTGTACACGGCGAACGGCATGTCGCTGCCGCAGAAGGCGCACGGGATCGACGAATGGAGCTGGTTCCCGACGGCCGAGAAGGACGGGCAGTTCGTGTTCGGCAAATCGACCGAACCGCTGGCCCCGTTCCGCAAGAGCCTCAGCTTCATGGGGGGGCTGCACCACCCGAGCGGCCCGAAGGCGGACCCGCACGTGTGCTCGGACATGTGGCTCACCGGGGCGCCGTTGCACAACCCGAAGCCGGGCACCTACAACACGGCGGGCCTCGATCAGGTCATCGCCCAGCACACGAAGAAGTTCTGCCGGCAGCCCTCGCTGGTGCTGTCGATCGACGCGGGCACCGGGTTCCTCTCGCGCACGGGTACGATCTCCTACAGCCTCGAAGGGCGCCCGATCCCGGCGGAGAACAACCCGCGCCGCGCGTTCAACCGGCTCTTCCGCGGCGACCGCGAGTCGATGAGAGCCGAGCGCGCGAAGCTCCAGAAGCAGATCAAGCTGGTGGACGCCGTCGCCGCAAGCGCCAAGACCCTCGACCAGCAACTCGGCAAGTCCGACCGCGAGCGGATGGACCAGTACCTCACCTCACTCAACGAGCTGGAAGCGCGGCTGCTGGCGTCGGAAAAGTGGGTCGATGTGCCGCTGAAAAAGCAGGACCACACGCACCTGAAACTGGACGCGACCAGCGAGGGCGACCCGGCCGAATACTACCGCACGATGTTCGACCTGATCGCGCTCGCGTTCGACGCGGACATCACCCGCTCGGTGGTGTTCATGCTCAACCGCGAGGACGGCATGGGCATCAGCGACACGTTCCCGATCAAGCTCAAGCTCGGGCACACCCACCACGCGCTCTCGCACGCAAACGACAAGGCCGGCCAGCTCGCGTTCGCGAAGTACGATCAGTTTTTGAGCCAGCAACTGGCGCACTTCTTCGGCCGGTTGACGCAGTATCGGGACCGCGAGGGTTCCGTGCTGGATAACACGATCGTGCTTTACGGCAGCGGGGCGAGCACGACGCACAACCCCAAGAACCTCCCCACGCTCGTCGCCGGTGGCGCGAAGATGGGGCTGAAGCACGGCACCTACTGGCGCAAGGGCGACACGCGCATGTCGAACATGTACCTCAGCATCCTGCGGGCGCTGGGCATCGAACAGGAGGCCTTCGCGGACAGCACCGGCCCGCTGAGCGGTTCGATCTTCACTCACACCTGAGCTTGGGTTGTCACCGCGACTGATACGGATCGCGCTGATTTCTAACGCTCGCGAGCTATCCTTGTTCCCCCGGGTGCGCGTTCGCGACCCGGGGCTGAGAGATGGACCCCCTTCGGGGTACAAACCCACGGTCTTCTACCCCGAAGGCGTTGCATCCCATAGCCCCGGGTCGCGAACGCGCACCCGGGGGGCTCTCGATACAGATCTCATGTCCGAGGAGGCCACGCGCATCGGAACCGGAACTGAAGCGAATGTAACGGCGGGAGCCCCGCTCCCCCCGAGCGAAGAGAAGTACCGCGCGCTGTTCGAGGCGGTGGGGGCGGGGTACGCGATCACCGAGTTCGTCCTCGATTCTGACGGCACCCCGGCTGATTGCCGCGTGGTGGAGTTCAACGAGGCGTTCGGGCGCCTGTTCGTCGGCTCACGTGAGCTGTTCGTGAACGGGCCGACCGCTGGCGTGCAATCGCCCGAGGTGCGCGAGGAATGGTGCCGGCTGTTCGGGCGTGCGGCGGTGACGGGCGAGCGGGTGCGGCACGCGCTGTGGGTCCGGGACCGGGACGAGTGGTTCGACGTGTCGGCCTTTCGGATCGGGGAGCCGCACCAGGGCCGCGTCGCGCTCGTGTTCAGTGAGGCCACCGCTCGATACCGCTCCTCGCTCGCCTTGCGCGCGAGCGAGGAGCGGTATCGAGCGCTCGCGGCCAACCTGCCGAACGGCGCCGCGTTCGTTGTGGGCCACGACCTGCGGATCACTTTGGCCGACGGGGAGGGGCTCCGGGCCGCCGGGTTTTCCCCCACCGACTTCGAGGGAAAGACACTGTCCGCGGCCCTCGGGGCAGAAATCGCGGTCGCGTTCGAGCCGCACTTCCGCCGCGCGCTCGCCGGCGCCCCGTTCCGGGTCGAGCACGCGGCCCACGGGCGCCATTTCATCACCCACGGGGGGCCGCTCCGGGATGCCGGGGGGCACATCACGGCGGCCCTTGCGGTCTCGTTCGATATTAGTGCCCGGGTCTGGGCCGAAGAGAAAGCGCGCGCCGGCCAGGAGTGGCTCCGGCTGATCCTGGCGAGCGCCACCGACCACGCCATTTTCACCCTGGCCCCGGACCGCACGGTGACCGACTGGAGCACCGGCGCCGAGGCCATGTTCGGGTACCCCGGGGCCGAGATTCTCGGGCGCTCGGGGGACGAGCTGTTCACCCCCGAGGACCGGGCCGCCGGCGCCCCCGTGAGTGAGATCGCGGAGGCACTCAGGAACGGGCGCGCCGCTGACGAGCGGTGGCACGCGCGCAAGGGCGGAGAGCGGTTCTTCGCGTCCGGGGCGCTCACCCCGCTGGCCGGGGGGCGCGGGTTCGTCAAGGTGCTGCGCGACCTGACCGACCGCAAGCGGATCGAGGACGAGTTGCTCCGAACGCGCGACCGGCTCGAAGAGAGCGTGGCCGCGCGGACCGCGGAGCTGGCCACCGCGCTGGACTCGCTGGCGGCCGAAATGCAGCGGCGCAACGAACTGGCCCGCCGCCTCACGACCGCGCAAGAAGAGGAGCGCCAGCGCCTCGCCCGCGACCTGCACGACACCGTCGGCCAGACGCTCACCGGGCTGGCCCTGGCCGCTGCCGCCGGCCAACTGGACCAGGTGCGGCGGCTCGCCGATGAGCTGAGCCGGGAGCTGCACGACGTGGCCGTCCGGTTGCGGCCCACCGCGCTCGACGACCTGGGCCTGCCGGCCGCGGCCCGCGAACTGGTGTCCGAGTGGTCCCGGCGGGCCAAAGTGCCGGTCGACTTTCAGGCCGTCGGGGAAGAGGGCGCGCGGCTCCCCCGGGAAACGGAGACGGCGTTGTACCGCGTGGTGCAAGAAGCACTCACGAACGCATCACGGTACGCCGGCGCCCGGCGGGTCGCGGTTGTGGTCGGCCGGCGCGGGGGCGAGGCGGTTGCGGTTGTTGAAGACGACGGGTTCGGGTTCGACCCGGATGCGGTGCCGCGGACCCCGATCCCGGGGCGCCGGGGCGGGTTGGGGCTGGTGGGGATGCGCGAGCGGGTCGAGCTGCTGGGCGGCACCCTGGAGGTCGATTCCGCCCCGGGTGCCGGAACCACGGTGATCGCGCGCATCCCGCTCGACCCTGGGTAGGTGCGCGGGCCGCTTGTGACCGGGCCGCTGGCGCTTTACAATCTCACATTCGACGGTTCGACAATCCGCCCGCTTACACCTTCACGGACACCCCTCCCATGTTCTCCTCGCGCCGTGTGTTACTTCTCATGTTCTGCGCGCTCGTTGGTGTGGGCTCGGCCCGCGGGGCCGATTGGCCCCAGTTCCGCGGTCCCAACCGCGACGGGCTCAGCAAAGAAACCGGGTTGCTCAAGTCGTGGCCCAAGGACGGCCCGGAGAAGGTCTGGGCGGTGACCGGGCTCGGGATGGGGTTCGGCACGCCTTCGGTGGCGGAAGGCAAAATTTACGGGCTCGGCACCCGCGACGGCAAAGACGGCGTGTGGGCGCTCAACGAGGCCGACGGCAAGGAGCAGTGGTTCACGCCGTTCGATGAGCCGCGCAAGACCAACCAGAACAACGGCCCGAGCAGCACGCCGACGGTTCTCGGGGGCAAGGCGTATGCGCTCAGCAGCAAGGGCAAACTGGTGTGCCTCGATGCGAAGACCGGGGAGCTCGAATGGCAGGCCGATTTCGTGAAGGACTTCGGCGGCAGCGTGCCCGGGTGGGGCTACACCGAGTCGCCGCTGATCGACGGCGACAAGCTGATTTGCACCCCGGGCGGGAAGACCCCGCTCGTGGCGCTGGACAAGTCCACCGGGAAGGTGATCTGGAAGGCCGCGTTCCCTAAGGCCGAAGGCGCACATTACGCATCGGCCATTACGGTTGAGAGCGCGGGTCAGAAGCAGTACATCCAGTTCGTGCGCAGCGGGGTCGTGGCCGTGGGCGCCTCGGACGGCGCGTTCTTGTGGCGCTACAGCGCCCCGGCGAACGGCACCGCGAACTGTTCCACCCCGATCTTCCACGACGGCCACGTGTTCGCGGCGTCCGCGTATGGCACCGGCGGCGGTTTGGCGAAGGTCGCGAAGGAGGGCGAGAAGTTCGAGGCCACCGAGGTGTACTTCGAGAAGCGGCTCCAGAACCACCACGGCGGCATGGTACTCGTTGACGGGTTCCTGTACGGCGAAGGGAGCGGGAAGCTCACCTGCACCAACTTCCTGACCGGCGAAGTGGTGTGGAGCGAACCGAAGGTGAGCAAGGGGTCCGTGACCTTCGCCGACGGGTTACTGTACTGCCGCGCCGAGGGCGGGAAGGGGACCATCGTACTGGCGGAAGCGAACCCGAAGAAGTTCGTGGAGAAGGGGCGGTTCGACCAACCGGACCGGACCAAACTGAATGCCTGGGCGCACCCGGTGGTTGCGAACGGGAAGCTCTACATCCGCGACCAGGAGCTGCTCCTCTGCTACAACGTGAAGGCGAAGTGACCCGGCGAGCGTGGTTGGCCTGTTGAGAGTTCGTGTCCTGAAGGGTCCAGGGCCTTGCGTTCCTGGACCCTTCGCGTGCCCGAGCCGGATCATACCGAATCGGATTGATGAGTAACCGTGGCTTGTGTTTGACCTCCCCCTCAAAGGGGGGAGGTCAAGCACACGGGCGAAACGGTTACTCTTCAACCGGATTTGGTATCAGTCGCTCAACAGCACCTTCGCGGCGGGTTT
>DASWYH010001263.1:0-6194 GCA_036405095.1 Gemmata sp.
GGCCCCCTACAAGAACGACCACCGGGTCGAGATCCACGGGACCGGGTACTCGAAGATCCTCTTCGGCGAGGACCAGGCGGACGCCTGGGAACAGCACCTGGACCTGATGGTCGAGGCCGTCGCGGGCAACGGCGGGCGCGCGTGCGTGAACGCCAGCGCCATCTGGACGCCGCGGAACGCCGATGCTATTGCCCTCGGGGTCGCCAAGAAGCTCGCGACCGCGAAGGCGCGGCCGTGGGACGATCCCAACTGCGAGGTCAGCGCGTTCGCCAAGCCGGAAGTTGCGGAAGCCATCAATAACATGGTGGAAGAGGGCCTCAAGACGCCCGGCGCCCGCGACGTGACCCAGGAGCTGCGCGGCACCCCGCGGCTGGTGAAAGAGGGCCGGTGCGCGTGGCTGCTGCCGACCATCATCCGGTGCGAAACGCCGGACCACCCGCTGGCGAACAAGGAGTTCCTGTTCCCCTACGCCAGCGTGATAGAATACCCGCAATACGACGTACTCAAGCGGATCGGCTACACCCTCGCGGCCACGGCCCTGACCGACGACCCGGCGTTCATCGCGGAGTGCATGGCGTGCCCGAGCATCGAGCGACTGAACATCGGGCCGCTTCCGACCAACCGACTGACCTGGGACCAGCCGCATGAAGGGAACCTCTTCACCCACCTCTACAAGCAGCGGGCCCTTCAGCACGCCCGGCGCCCTGCCGCCGTTTGATTTCGAGCCCCTCGGGCGCGTGATCTTCGCGCCCGGGGCACTGGGCCAGCTCGGGACCGCGGTGAAATCGGTGGGCGGCTCCCGGGTTCTCCTGGTCACGGACCCGGGGCTGGAGTCCACCGGGCACCCGCAGCGCGCGGCACAGTTCCTGCGCGACGCGGGACTGGAGGTGTTCGTCTTCGACGGCGTCCGCGAGAACCCGACCGAGCGCGAGGTGGGCGAGGGCGTGGTGTTCGCGCGCACCCACCACATCGACTGTATCGTCGCGGTGGGCGGCGGCAGCTCGATGGACTGCGCGAAGGGGATCAACTTCATCCTGACCAACGGCGGCCGGATGGCCGACTACAAGGGCCACGGCAGGGCCACCAAGCCGATGCTCCCGTCCGTCGGGGTGCCCACCACGGCGGGGACCGGGAGCGAGGCGCAGAGCTTCGCGCTCATCACCGACGAGCGGACCCACCTCAAGATGGCCTGTGGCGACAAGAAGGCCGCGTTCCGCGTCTCGATCCTCGACCCCGAGCTCACGCTCTCGCAGCCGCGCTCCGTCACAGCGGTCACCGGCATCGACGCGGTCGCCCACGCGATCGAGGCGTTCGTGTGCAGCAAACGGAACCCCGTTTCGTCCATGTGCGCGCGGGCCGCGTTTCAGTACCTGGAGCCGAACTTCGAGGTGGTGCTGCGCAACCCGCACAACCTCGCCGCGCGGTCGGCGATGCAGATCGGCTCGCACCTGGCCGGGATGGCGATCGAGAGCGCCATGCTGGGGGTGTGCCACAGTTGCGCGAACCCGCTGACGGCGCACTACGGCATCACGCACGGGGTCGCCATCGGGGTGATGCTCCCGCACGTCATCCGGTTCAACGCCCTTTCGGTCGGGCACCTCTACGCCGAACTGGTCCCCGAGCGCGCGGGCTCCAACGGGCGCCCGGGGGCGGACGCCCTCGCGGCGCGGGTGGCGGAGCTGGTCGCCGCCGCGGGGCTCCCGCAAACGCTGAAAGAGTGCGGGGTGAGCGACACTATCCTCTCTCTGCTCGCCGAAGAAGCGAACCAGCAGTGGACCGCCCGCTTTAACCCCCGCCCGGTGACCGAAGCCGACATCCACAAGCTGTACCAGGCCGCGTGGTAACTCGTGAGGTGCCCACCATGTCCCGCGCTCTGTTCCTGCTCGCGCTGGCCGCGGTCGTTGTGTCGCCACCGGCACACGCGCGCGGGGACTGGCCGGTGTTCCGCGGCGACCCGCTCATGACGGGGACCGGCACCGCGAAGCTGCCCGACAAGCTCGAAGAGCGCTGGGTGTTCAGGGCCAAGGACGCGGTCGAGGCCGCGCCGGCGATCGTCGGCGACACGGTCTACCTCGCCTCGTTCGACAAGCACCTGTACGCGGTCAGCCTCGCCACCGGAAAAGAAAGGTGGAAGGTCAAGCTCGGCGCGATGAAGGCGGCGCCCGCGGTGCGCGGGGACCGCGTCTACGTCGGCACCCTGGACGGCCAGTTCTTCTGCCTGAAGGCCGCCGACGGATCGAAGGTTTGGGACTTCCAAACCGAGGGCGAGATCATGGCCGGGGCCAACTTCCACGGCCCCAACGTGCTCGTCGGCTCGCACGACTCGACGCTGTACTGTCTGGACCCGAACGGCAAGCGCGTCTGGTCGGTGAAGACGGACGGCCCGGTCAACGGCTCCCCGGCGGTCGTCGGGGACACGACCTTCGTTGCGGGGTGCGACAGCATCCTGCACATCCTCGACGCCAAGACCGGCAAGGAACTCGGGGCCGTGGACCTCGGGGGGCAGGCCGCCGCGACCGCGGCCGTCGTCGGCGACCGGGCCTACGTCGGCACGATGGCGAACACCGTCGTGGCCGTCGATCTGAAGAAGAAAGCGAAGCTGTGGTCGTTCGAGGCCGCGGTGCGGCAGCAGCCGTTCTACGCCAGCGCCGCGGCCAGCGACCTCGTTGTGGCCGGGAGCCGGGACAAGAAGATTTATGGCATCGACCCGAACACCGGGAAGAAGGTCTGGGACTTCACAACCGAAGGGCAGGTGGACGCGTCGCCGGTCGTGGTCGGCGGGAAGGTGTACGGGGGCTGTCTGAGCGACGGCGGCGAGTTCTACGTTCTCGACCTGAAGACCGGGAAGAAGTTGCAGGAGCTGGCGCTCGATGCGGCCGTCTGCGGGTCGCCGGCGGTGGGTCCGGACTGTCTCATCGTGGGCACCGACAAGGGGATGGTATACTGCCTGGGGAAGAAGTGACCGCCCGACCCGAGGAGGGACAAGGGATGTCGATCGCGGAAGCGCCCGTCGAAGTGAGTGGCCCGACACACCTCGATCTTCCCGAAACGGACGGCAAACCCGCGGAGAACACGTACCAACCGTTTCAAAGCGCGCTGCTAACCGGCGTTCTGATCCCGGTGCTGGAGCGCCTCCATCCGGACGGCAACTTCCTCGCGGGGTCGGATACGGGTATTTACTGGAAGCAAACGAAAGACCCGCTTCAGGGCTGTCGGGCGCCGGACTGGTACTACGTCGCGAACGTCCCCCGTTTGCTCGACGGTGAGTTCCGGCGCTCTTATGTGTTGTGGCAAGAGGTGGTTTCCCCGCTCCTCGTCGTCGGGTTCGTTTCCGGGAACGGCAGCGAGGAGCGAGACACAACCCCGCACAGCGGAAAGTTCTGGGTCTACGAACAGGCGATCAAGGCAACGTACTACGCCATTTGGGATCCCTTCCGGAGCGAGTTAGAGGTTTACGAGCGCCTGCGGAACCAGTACCACCCGCTTACACCGGACACGAACGGCCGGATTCGCATCTTGGAAATGGGTATCGACCTCGGGGTTTGGACCGGCACTTACCAGGGGTTGACCGCGGACTGGCTCCGGGCATGGGAGAACGGGCGGCTCCTGCCAACGCCCGAAGAACTGGCCGATATCCAGACGCAGCGCGCCGAAACCGAAAAACAGCGTGCCGACGCGGCCCAGCGCCAAGCCGCTGCCGAAAAAGAGCGCGCGGAGAAACTCGCCGCCCGGCTCCGCGAACTCGGAATCGATCCCGATACCGTCTGACCGCGAAGGTTCATCATGACCGTGAGCGCTGCCGAACAAGAGAAAACGGGGCTTGGCAACTACTTCATCGCGAACTACCCGCAGTTCTCGTTTTGGAACAATTCGTACCTTCCCGAAGCCGAGAAGGCGCTGAACTCGTCCCCCCGTCCGGGCGTACCGCTGGGGCTGTACCTGCACATCCCGTTCTGCCGCAAGCGGTGCAAGTTCTGTTACTTCCGCGTCTACACCGACAAGAACGCGAGCGACATCTCCGTTTACCTCAACGCGATCACCAAAGAGGTCGAGCTGCTGAGTAAAACCGCCTGCGTCGGCGGGCGCCCGCTCGATTACGTGTACTTCGGCGGCGGCACGCCCTCGTACCTCAGCGCCGCGCAGCTCGACGGGCTCATGACCCGGCTCCGCGAGATCATGCCCTGGGACCGGGCCCGCGAGGTGACGTTCGAGTGCGAGCCGGGCACCCTCCAGAAGCACAAGCTCGAAATGCTCCTGAAGCACGGCATCACCCGGCTGAGCCTCGGCGTCGAGAACTTCAAACCCGAGATCCTGCAGTACAACGGCCGGGCACACTCCGAAGACGAGGTTTACCGCGCCTACGGGTGGGCGCGGGAGTTGGGGTTCCCGCAAATCAACATCGACCTCATCGCGGGGATGGTCGGCGAGGACTGGGACAACTGGAAGCGGTGCGTCTCGAAGCTCATCGAGCTCAGCCCCGATTGCGTCACCATCTACCAGATGGAACTGCCCTACAACACGGAGTTCTCGAAAGCGCTCCGGGCCAAAGAGGGCACGAGCCGAACGTCCCTTGATGTCGTCCAGCCCCAGGACGCGCCGGTGTCGCCGGCCGGAGATGTGGCCGACTGGCCGACCAAGCGCGCCTGGACCAAGTACGCGTTCGACGAGTTGGTGAAGGCCGGTTACGAGATTTCCAGCGCAACGACGGTCGTCAAGAATAAGGCGAACACCAAGTTCGTGTACCGCGAAGCGCTCTGGCGCGGCGCGGACATGTTCGGCACCGGGGTCGCGTCGTTCGGACACATCAACGGGGTCCACCTCCAGAACGTGGACACCTGGGAGGCCTACGTCGGGAAGCTCGACGCGGGCGAGATCCCGCTGGGCCGCGCGTTCCCGACCGCCGAGCGCGACCGGCTGATCCGCGAAGTGGTGCTCCTGCTCAAAACCGGGCACCTCGACGTGTCCTACTTCCAGAACAAGTACGGGGTCGATATCCGCGAGGCGTTCCGCCCCGCGCTCGCGAAGCTCCAAAGCGAGGGGTGGCTCACGCTCAACGGCGCGAGCGTCGACTGCACCCCCGACGGGTTGATTCAGATCGACCGGCACCTGCCCGCGTTCTTCGACCCGCAATACGTTAGCTCCCGTTACACGTGAAAGCAAAGGCCGCGGGTTCTGGAACGACATAGCCTATGTCCGAGCCGCTCACATTCATGATGGGTAACCACCCGGCACCGGTCCCGGGCGAGTTGCGCTATTGCAAGAACCACATGTGGTGCCGTCCCGGCGCGGACGGGGTCCACGTCTTCGGGTTCACCGCTTACGCGGTGCGGCTCATGCAAGACGTGTACTTCCTCGAATGGCGCGTGGACCCCGAAAAAAGTGTCACGCTCCGGCAAGAGATCGGCTTTATCGAGACACAGAAGGCCACGTCCGGGTTGTACGCGCCGGTCGCCGGGACCGTTGTTCGGTTCAACAGCGCGCTGCTCAACGACCCGGGAACGATCAACCTGGACTGCTATGGCGCGGGGTGGCTCTTCGAGCTGGCCGGGGACGTATCGGAAACGCTCGACGCTGGTGCGTACTACCAGCACCTGGAGGCGGGCTGGGACGCGACGCAGCGGATGATCAAGGGCCAGATTAACGCGAGCACGGATTGAGAGTGTTGTTCCGCTCCCCGACAGGCGTTACGATCTTTACCCAGATCACCTGTGACCGGGGCCGCCCAATGAAGCCGTCCGCAGTCCTGCTCATCGACTTCGAGAACTTCTACCACAGCCGGCGCGACTACTTCCGGGATCAGAACATTCCCGTCGGCGACCAGCCCGGCCCGGCGGACGATCTCGCCGCCCTCGTGCGCGTGGCCGAGCGCATGGCCGAGCTGCCGCTCGCGGTGCGCCGGGCCTATGCCAACTTCAACTCGCTCCCGGGTGCGGCCCGAGACCTCATGCACCGCGGGATCGAGCCGGTTCAGGTGTTCTGCCTGTCCGAGACCTCGAACAAGAACGCCGCCGACATGAAGCTGGCGATGGACGCGGTCGCGCTCGCCGATTCGAGCGCCCCGTTCGAGCACTTCGTCCTCGTGACCGGCGACTCCGACTTCATCCCCGTGATCCTCGAGCTGAAGCGCCGCGGGCACAGCGTGTCGGTCGTCGCGGTGACCGGTGCGACCAGCACGCTGATCCGGCGGTTCGCGG
>DASWYH010001264.1:0-4066 GCA_036405095.1 Gemmata sp.
GTGGTGATCGCCATTATCGCGATCCTCATCGGGCTGCTCCTGCCCGCCGTCCAGAAGGTGCGCGAAGCCGCCGCCCGCATGAGCTGTTCCAACAACCTCAAGCAGCTCGGGCTGGCGCTCCACAACTACCACGACCAGAACCAGCGGATGCCACCGGGGTGCGCGACCGACGCGGCCCCGTGGGGCAGCGGCGGCGGCTGGGGCTCGTCGTGGAAGGTGTTCATCCTGCCCCACATCGAGCAGGACAACATCTTCAAGCAATGGTCGTTCGCCGGCAACAGCGGGTACACGAACACGACCAATCTCGCCCTCACCAACAACATGACGATCAAGCCGTATCGGTGCCCGAGCAGCCCGCTGCCGGAGATCCAAACGTCGCTTTCCAACGGGGGCGGCTACTCGCGTATGTTCTCCAGCTACATGGGCTGTGGCGGCTCCGCCGCGGCAACCGACGCGTCGAGCCAGGGGAGCGGGATCGCCTCGGCTTCCGGTATCCTGTATTCGAACAGTTCGGTCACGATGGTGGGCATCACCGACGGGACCAGCAACACCATCCTGGTCGGCGAGCAGAGTGACCACCTGCGCGACGCCAACAACCAGCCGATCCCCGGCAGTTGGCAGGCGATCACCAGCTCCGGGCCGCACGGCTGGGCGATGGGCATCGGCGGAACGGCGGTGGGCACCGCGTGGACCGACCGCATGTTTAACTGCACGGTCGTCCGGTGGCAGATCAACCAGCGCGGCCTGGGCAACACCAGCGGCAACGGCACCAACGACAACACGGGCATCAACATCCCGTTCTCGTCGGGTCACAGCGGCGGGGCCAACATGCTGTTCGCGGACGGGTCGGTCAAGTTCATGACCGCCTCGACCCCGATCGCCACGCTCCAGTACCTCTCCACCCGCGCCGGTGGCGAGGTGCTACCAAACTTCTAAAAGCGGCTATGTGACTGTGTGCCGCACACCAGCGAACTAAGGGTTCGCGCCCCCGGCGCGTGTCGGGGCGCAGGGCGACTCGGGCGACCGGGTCGCTTTCTTTATCTCCGGCGCCCATCCTCATTCCCAGTCCTACTCACTCCTCACCCACGTATGACCACGCATCTGTTCCGCGCCGTTGCGCTCGCCATCGGTCTCGGGCTCCTCGGCTGCGGCTCCAAAAGTGCCGACGAGAGATCGGCCACCGTCACCGGCAAGGTGACCCTCGCCAACGGCAAGCCGCTCCCCGGCGGCACCATCAACTTCCGCTCCACCACCGCGGCCCACCGGCTCGGGGTCGGTGAGATCGGCGCGGACGGCACGTACGAGGCCACGAACGTGCCCCAGGGGCCGTGCAAGGTGTTCATCGACAACAGCCACCTCAAGCCGGTTGACAAGTCGTCCGGGTACGTGCCCCCGGCGGGCGGCAAGCAACCCCTCCCGGGCACCAAGTACGTGCCGATCCCGCACAAGTACACGAGCGAGAACACGACGGACCTGACCACCACCGTCACCGGCGACGCCGCCACCTTCAACGCCGAACTGAAGTGAGCGGCAAGAGCGCCAACCATGCACTCGTTGTCGTGATCCTGGTTAAATATTCTCTTTCTTGGTTTCTTAATTTGTTTTGGCAGGGATAGAATGTGTTCAGGTCAACCGCACGGCGACACCCCCACAACTCCGTGGGTTAACGCGTTTCCCTCATCCGTTCTCTCCAACCGGTGAAGGAGTCTCTCCATGTCCGTGTCGAAGGTCCGCAAGGGTCGGGGTGGGTTCACCCTGATCGAGCTCCTGGTGGTGATCGCCATTATCGCGATCCTCATCGGGCTGCTCCTGCCCGCCGTCCAGAAGGTCCGCGAAGCTGCCGCACGCATGACGTGCTCGAACAACCTCAAGCAGATGGGTTTGGCGACCGCGAACTACGCCGGCGCCAACTCCGACAAGCTGCCCGCTGCGAACTGGCGCGCCTCGAACGGGCAAAACGCCAACGGCGGGATGAACATCCTTGTTGCGCTGCTCCCGTACCTTGAGCAGGACAGCGCGTACAAGTTGGCGGTCGCAAACACGGGCACCGGGGGCACCTGGGACGCGGGCGGGTTCTCTTCGCCCAGTGGCACCCTGCGGTCGGTGGTGATGAAGCCGTACATCTGCCCGTCGGACCCGAGCATGTCGAGCGGCTACGCGGCCAACCAGGTGAACGCGTGGGGCGGTACCAGTTATGCCGCCAACTTCCAGATGTTCGGCAAGAACCAAGTCAGTTCCAAGTTCGGGGGCAGCGATTTTAACGCCAAGTTCACGATCGGGAACATTCAGGACGGTTCCTCGAACACGGTCGGGTTCACCGAGCGGTACGCCGCTTGCGGTTCGACCGGCAACCTGTGGGCGTGGCCCGGCGGCGACTGGGGGCCGAACAACTGGGGGGTGACGTTCGCCAACTCGCCGTGGGGCGGCAACTGGTCCTCGGCGCCGATGTTCCAGCCGAACCCGTGGGCCACCGCATGCGACCCGACGCGACCGTCCACCGGCCACTCGGGCGCGTGCGTTACTGCCATGATGGACGGGAGCGTCCGCAACGTGAGCGCCAGCGTGACCCAGAGCACCTGGCTGATCGTCATCGTCCCCGACGACGGGATCGTTACCCCAAGTAACTGGTAACCCGCCGCACGAGCCATTCCTGCGCTTCCGCCCCGGCAACTGCCGGGGCGGAAGTGTTCCACCCCTCATTCAAAAAGAGACAATGACGATCCTCTCTCGCATCATGTTGCTGGTTGGCGTTCTCACCGTCGTGGGCTGTTCGGGGAACGGCACCCCGTCCGGAACTGCGACCGTTACCGGCAAAGTGACCTACAAAGGCAAGGGCTTACCGGGCGGGCGAATCACCTTTTACTCGGCCAAAGACCCAGGCAAGTCCGGCACCGGAAACATCAAGGGCGATGGCACCTACGAGGCCAAACTCGTTCCGCAAGGTGAGTGCAAAGTCACGGTCGAGAACGCCTACCTCCAAATGGGGCCACCCCCACCGATGACCGGCGAAGGAATGGCCGGCACGGAAACGGCCGGTCAGAAGTACGTGTCCATAAACCCCGCCTTCACCAAGCACGAGTCCACCACCGTTACGACCACGGTCACCGGTTCCACGTACACGTTCGATTTTGAAGTCAAGTGATGCGGGTTGGGCTCCGCGTGGTGCGTCGGTGGCGAATGGCGTTTCAATCCTGACGGGTGCTCACTGGACTACCCGCGGCCACAAGGGGCCACGTGTCGGAGTGTGCTGCGCGACCCGGGTAACCGGGTCGCTCGGTTTTCTCCTTGCGCCTCTGTCGGCGCCGCATGCCCGTTCCCAGGCCCACGCATCCCTCGCTGCTCGTGAACACGCCCCTGTTTCGTGCCTCGCGCTTGCCATCGCTCTCGGGTTCCTCGGCTGTACCTCGAATAAACGAGGCGCTCGGGTACGCGCGCGTGCCCCGGTGGCCGGCAAGCAACCCTTTCCGGGCACCAAGTGCACGAGCGCGGTGACGACCTGACCACCACCGTCACCGGCGACGCCGCCACCTTCATCGCCGAGCTGAAATAGACCGAGCCGCCAATTGAAGTGCTAATATGTCAGATTGTTGTTGTTTTCAAAAATCTTCTTCTTGATTTCGCAACCTGTTTCGGCAAAGGTAGAATGTGTCTAGATCAGCCACACGGCGCCCGTCTACAACTCCGTGGGTTAGCTCTTTTTCCTATCCGTTCATGTCCGAGTCGGTGAAGGAGTCTCTCCATGTCCGTGTCCGCGTCGAAGGCCCGCACGGGTCGGGGTGGGTTCACCCTGATCGAGTTGCTGGTGGTGATCGCCATTATCGCGATCCTCATCGGGCTGCTCCTGCCCGCCGTTCAGAAGGTCCGCGAAGCCGCTGCACGCATGAGTTGCCAGAACAAGATGAAGCAACTCGGCCTCGCCGTTCACAACTACCACGACGCCAACAACCGCTTCCCACCGGCGTATTCCGGTCCCACTTCGGTGGCCGGTTCGAAGCACGCCAACCTGTTCTACTTTATCCTGCCCTACATCGAAATGGACGCCCTGTACAACAGCACGACGAACCCG
>DASWYH010001265.1:0-4951 GCA_036405095.1 Gemmata sp.
TAGCGGGATGTTGACCACGAACCCGACGACTATTACCCCCGGCACGAGAAGCCCGCGAACGTGCCGCAGCGGCTTCACCAGGAGCAGGATCAAGTGCCGCTCGCACCCGGTGTGTTTGAGAACGTAGGCGAAGCCCATCGCGGTGCAGATCGGGACCACGAACTTTTCGTTCGAGAACGTCGCCAGGAACTCGCTCACAACCGCCGGGACGTTCCCGGCCGCGCCCGCGATCAGCAGCGCTGCTGCCAGCAGAACGAGCCTGACGTCCCAGCCCCGGACCACCAGAACCACAGCGGCCATCACCGCAACCAGCGCGAAAGCCCCGGCGAAAGTCATTTGGCGTCCGTTCTCGCGCGAGGCGAAGCGTGGGGTGTCAAAGTGTGAGGCGGGTGCGGGCCGCGCCTGATGTGCGGCCCACTCCGGTCGCGCGCACCGCGTTTCTCAGGAAACAGCTCAAGTCAACCTACCGCCGGGGGAATCATCCCCGATAGTTCCCTTAAACACCAGAGCTTCAAGTGGTCAGTGGTCAGTTTGGAGAGCTGGTTCCTTCGCACGCACCGGCTCACTGGTGACTGACGACTGATGACCGACCACTTGAAACGACTGAAACACCCATTCCCCGCTGTTCCGGGGCCATAGATGACGAACGACGCAAAGTTGGGCATGTTGGTTGGGGTGGTCGGCGTGGTGATGGCGGCAGTCTTTCTGACGAAGCCGACCCCACAACCGGTTGCGGCCGAACCACCGGCGCAACCGCAGCGCTCGTCGGTGGCGGCCGAATTGCCGCGCACCAACCCCAGCGCGAGTGTGGTGGCTCACGCACCACGCACGGAGGACCAGCCCGCCGAGTTCCCGTCCACGCCCGTCGTGCGCGTCCGCAAGGACGTGCCCGCACAGCCGACCGCGCGCCATACGGCGTCAGACGAGGAGCCGTGACCGCCGTCACCTCGCCCAGAGGCTCTTCGGGATGCGGAACCGGAAGTCGTCTTCGGCCGTGGCGTCGGTCCAGGTGCCATCGGCTTTTTGCTCCTGCCACTTCGGCCAGAGCGTCAGGATCAGCTCGTCCGCTTGAGCCGCGCCCGCTTCAAACGTCAGAAGGTCCGTAAGTTCGGGGCGCTTCTCCGACAGCTCAATATCCTTCTGCTGGTGCCCGACGATCTCACTGAGCCCGAACGCGGTGAGCGTCTTGAACGGGTCCCCGCCCTTCGCGGGGCGGAGCGTCACCGACACGCCCGAGAACGCCGCCACGGGGCCACCGGTCAGAAAGGGCGGCTTCTTCACACGAACGGTCGTATTCGCGAGCCGGACCTTTACTGTCACCGCGAGCGCGTCCTCTTTGGAATCGCCGGTCCCGCCGCCGATGCCGAACGTGCGCACCTTGACCTTGCCCAGCCGCACCGCATCGACACTCATACTCACCGGTCCCACCGTATACCAGTGGCCCGGCCCGGCGTCGGCGATGTGCGGGGCCGCGGCCCAGATCGCTTTCGGGATCTTGATCTTGAACGTGCCGGCCTCTTTGGGCTGCATGAATGTTCCGTCGGACTGCATCACCTGGTAGTTCGCCGGGACTTCGAGCGTCAAATCCCCGGTGGCGCCGGCGACCGACTCGAAGGTCAGGAGGTCGGTGGTCTCGTTGTGATCGGCTGTCAGCACGACGGTGTCCGTGCGGCGCGCGCGGACGCCGTCGAACCCGCCCCCGGTAACCACCTTCATCCGCACCCCGCGCTCGTCGGTGAGTTTCAGCCCGCCGTCGCCGAAGGTGATGAGGCCCCCGTCGCGTTGGAGCGCGGCCTGCTTCACGGGCATGCTGGTGTCGAACAACTTGAACCGCGTTTTGATGGTGAAGATGTCTTCCTTCGATTCACCGTCCTGCCCCAACATGCCACGCATGCGCACCTTGCCGAGCCGCACCGATTCGACCGACAGCCCGAGCGGCCCGAGCCGGGCGAAGTTGCTCGTGCCCGCGGTAGTCGTGTCCGGGGGCAGCTCGGCCCCGCGCTTGCACCCGAACGCAACGCAGATCGCCAACAGGAGCAGCGGAACGAAGAGGGCGCGCATGTGTGTCTCGCGTGTGAAAGTGCGTGTCTGCGTTTTTAACCCGAACGTGCGGTCCCTCCTAGCCCAGCGCCCAGGCCCAACGCAGCGCCGGGAGCGGTTGCCCCTGCCACGTTGACCGGGGCACAGCAGCGAACGGCGCGCAAGGGCCTTTCGGGGTACAGGCAGGACCGCGATAGCTACAACGACGGGACACCGTCACCCTTCCGGAGCCGCCGATGCCGCGCCTCGCGTTCCTTCTGATCGCCCCCTTGGGGGTCGCACTCGTGACCACACCCGCCACCGCACCGGCCGCTCAACCCGCGGACGAAGACGCCCGGCTGAAGAACCTGTTCCAGTCGTACCTGGACGACGAGTTCCGGCTCCACCCGGTGTTCGCGACCCAACAAGGGAACCACGAGTTCGACGACCAACTCGACGATCTCTCGCCCGAGGCCCGCGCGAAGGACGTGGCCCGCGCGAAAGAGTTGCTCCCGAAACTCGCGAAGGCGATCGACTTCAAGAAGCTCACGCGCGGCGCCCAGATCGACTACGAAATCTGGACCCACAGCCTCAAGTACGCGCTGTGGGCCGCGGCCCACGATAACCGGTTCGAGTACGACCCGCGCGTCTACGGCGAGTTCATTTCGGATAGCGTCTTCATCCTGCTAACGCAATCGACGTTGCCGCGCGAGCGGAACGTCGAGAACGCGGCCAAGCGTATCGGCCGCATCCCGAAGGTGGTGGAGGCCGCCAAAGCGGGCCTCAAGAACCCGCCCAGGAACCTGACCGAGATCGCGATCAAGCGCAACCTGGGCGCGATCGCCTTTTACGAGAAGGACATCTACGAGTTCGCAAAGGAAACGCCCGGCTCCGAGCCCCTCGCAACCCCGTGCCGGGCCGCGGTGAAGGCGCTCCGCGGCTACCAGGAGTGGCTCGAAAAGGAACTCCTGCCGCAATCGAAGGGCGAATGGCGGCTCGGGAAGGAGAAGTTCGCCAAGAAACTCGAACTGGAACTCGACGCCGGGCTCACCGCCGCCGAGGTCGTCGCGATCGCCGAGGCCGAAGCCGATCGCGTGGAGCGCGAGATGTATTACGTCGCCAAGCAGTTGTGGTCCAAGCTGTTCGCCGGCAAGGCGCTTCCGCCCGACGACGCCGCCGGGCGCCGAACCACCATCAAGTCGGTGCTCGACGAGTTGGGCAAGGACCACGGGAAGCCCGAAACGCTCGTCGAGGACGCCAAGAAAACCGTTGCGAAGATCAAGGACTTCATTCGCGCGAAGAAGATCTTGACCCTGCCCGCGCCCGACACGTGCGAGATCATCGCGATGCCGGAGTTCCAGCGCGGGTTCAGCGCCGCGTACCTGAACCCGGCGCCCCCCCTGGACCCGAAGGCGAACAGCCTGTACGCCGTGGCCCCGCCGCCGAAGGACTGGCCCCCGGCGCGCCAGGAGACGTTCTTCCGCGAGTACAACTCCGCGATGCTGCAGGTCCTCACGATCCACGAGGCGTACCCGGGGCACTATGTCCAACTGGCGTACTCGAACCGCCACCCGTCGCTGGTTCGGAAGGTGCTGTGGTCGGGCTCGTTCGCCGAGGGCTGGGCGGTGTACACCGAGCAGATGATGCTCGACCAGGGGTACGGGGACGGGGACCTGTCGCTGCGGTTGCACCAGCTCAAGTTCTACATCCGCGCGGTGCTGAACGCGATTCTGGACCACAAGATGCACTGCGCCAACCTGACCGACGAAGACGCGATGGAGTTGCTGGTGGGGCGGGGGTTCCAGACGGAAGCGGAGGCGGTGGGTAAGATCGCGCGCGCGAAGCAGAGCAGCACACAGCTCTCGACGTACTTCGTCGGCCGGACCGCGTTCTACCGGCTCCGGCAGGACGTCCAGCGCAAGCGGGGCGACCGGTTCGAGTTGGGCCGGTTCCACGAGGACGTGCTGAGTCACGGCACGCTCCCGGTGAAGTACCTGCCCGAACTGGTGAAGTGAGCCGGGCGCGCCGAACAGCGAACATCATCAGGCGACTTTCTCTCCCCCGTTCACCCGGCCCGGGCGGTTGATCCCCAGCCCGGGATCGTAGTCGTACAGAACGTTCAATATGTCGTTGAGCAGGCCGACGCGCTCCTTTTCGGAGCGGTCGGGGAACTCGTGCGCGAGGAACGCGAGGATCAGGTCGTACAGCTCGGGGCTCTTTTTGCTCCGGAACTTGGCCTGCGCCTGTTCCTCCTTTCGGCTCGCCGCGTTGCAGCAGTGCCTGGGGTTGCGCCCGGGGTAGCCGTGGTAGATCCGGAGCGTGCCGTTGGTCTGGATCTCGACGACCATGCCGCCGAGGACCCATGACTGCCAGTCGTTACCGGAACTCTGCTGCCAGGCGACGTCCGCGGTAACCCCGTGGAACCGTCCCCCCTCCAGGACGATCGGCTTGCGGCAGTGGTCGCACAACAGCGGGCCGCCATCGGTGCCCATCGTGGCCAGCGGGCGAACGGGCGTCTGGCCGGGGCCGCCGGTCGCGCGAACCACCCGGTCGGCGTAGGCCCGGTACACCTCCAGCTCTTCAACCTTTTCGCAATAGGCCCGGTAAATGGCGCGGGCCTCGGTGTGCTCCGGCTCCGGTTCCGGTTCCGGTTCCGGCTCTTTTTCGGCCACCGCCCCGAACTCGTTGAGCCGCGCATCGACGGGGCGCATACCGAGTTGCGCGCGCAGGTGGTTGATGGTCCGCAGGTCCATCTGTTGCGCGACCAGCGGTTGGCCCGCGTACTCCGCCTCCAGAACCCGGAGCTGGTGCAGGAGCTCTTCTGACATCTCAGGTTCCCTCCGGGCGGCGCGCCGGCGGCGCATTAATGAAGGGCAGCATCCCGTTGCCAGGGTTCGCCCGCCCCCGATCGCGTTGGCCCACGAGCGATCGT
>DASWYH010001266.1:0-3852 GCA_036405095.1 Gemmata sp.
ATCATCGGCCGCGAGGGGCGCAACATCCGCACCTTCGAGAAGCTCACCGGCGTGGACGTGATCGTGGACGACACGCCCGGCGTGGTCATCGTCTCGGCGTTCGACAACGTGCGGCGCGAGATCGCCCGCATCGCGCTCACCAAGCTGATCCAGGACGGCCGCATCCACCCGACCCGCATCGAGGAGGTGGTCGCGGAGACGCAGGCCGAGATGGAGAAGCACATCCAGGAGCTGGGCACGAAGGCGGTCCTGGACGCCGACGTCGCGATGCCGCACGAGAAGCTCGTGTACCTGCTGGGGCGGCTGCGGTTCCGCACCAGCTACAGCCAGAACGTGCTCGCGCACTCGGTGGAGGTGGCGCACCTTTGCGGCGTCATGGCGTCCGAGCTGGGCCTGAACGCGCAGCTCGCGCGCCGGTGCGGGCTCCTGCACGACGTGGGCAAGGCCGCGGACCACGAAATGGAGGGCGGGCACCCCAAGGTCGGCGCCGAGCTCGCCAAGCGGTACGGCGAGACGAGCAAAGAGGTGCTGCACGCGATCGCCGGGCACCACGACGACATCACCGTCGACAACATTTACACGGTGCTGGTGGCCTCCGCGGACGCGATCAGCGCGAGCCGCCCCGGGGCGCGCCGCGAGACGCTCGAAAAGTACGTCAAGCGGCTCGCCGACCTGGAAGCGGTCGCGTGCGGGTTCCCCGAGGTGGACCAGGCGTTCGCGATCCAGGCCGGGCGCGAGCTGCGGGTGATCGCCAACTCGCACCGCACCACCGACGCCGACGCGGTCCGGATCTGCCGCGACATCGCCCGGGCCATCGAGCAGCAGCTCGACTACCCCGGCGAGATCAAGGTCACCGTGATCCGCGAGAGCCGCGCCACGGACGTTGCGAAATAGGGCGGTTCCAGGTTGCGCGTTTCCGCGCAACTCCTGGCAACCGTCTGCCCTTCTTGGGCCTCAACACCGACCCGCAGCTCCCCTTCTGCGCGGCCTCAACTCTGCACCGCGCGCTTCCGGGTTCCGGCCCGGGTCACCCGACATCGCAACCGGGTAAGGCCGCGCGCAGCTCCCGGCGCTGCTCGTCGGTTGTCGCGATACCCGGTTCCAGGTACTTCAGCGTCCTGAGCGTTTTGAGGAACGGCAGGCAGCCCGGTGTGAGCTTGTCGGTCCGGAGGTAGAGGTGCGTCAGGTTGGGAAACGCCTTCACTTCCCGCAGGCCCGCATCGGTGACGGGGCCACGAACGATGAACTTCTTCACCCCGGCGGCGGATTCCGGTACCTCTTCCGCTTCGGTCAGGGCTTCCGCCAGGGCGTGCAGCTTGCCGAACTTGGCCAGTTCCCGGAGGGCCGCGTCGGTCTGCTCGGGCAAGGCGACGCGCTCCAGTTGTTTCGCTCCCGACAGCGCGGCCAACCCGCTCCCGCGCACCCGCGTTCCGGTCAGTACCAGGGTGCGGAGCTGCGTCATCCCGGACAGGTTCGCGAGGCCCGCGTCCGTGATGTCGTAATTGCCCGACAGCTCCAGTTTCAAGAGGCGGTTGAGCGGCTTCAGGGCGCTCAGCCAGGTGTCGTTGGCACGGACGTGGCGCAGTTCGAGCACGGCGAGGTGCGGCGACTGGGCCAGTTCCGACATCCCGGCCGCGGTGTATCCCCGGCCGTTCGCCAGGGTGAGCGACACGAGCGACGGCAGCCGCGCGCACCGCACCAGCGCGGCGTCGGTGTAGCTGCCGCCAACCAACTTCAGTCCGAACGCGAACCCCGGATCACGGAACAGCGCGAGTTCCGCCTCGGTTGTGTCCTTGGACAGTTCGCACATGGCCACACCCGGCTCAAGGGGCGGGGAACTCGGACCGAGTGTGACGCGCTGGCGCACGCCCGGCTCTAACGAGTGCAAGAATAGAAGTTGCTCGCGTTCGGTTGCGATCGCCGGGGATCCGCTCCCGCCAGACGGTTGCGGATCACGTTCTGCCTTCTTGGAGCAGCCGATGGCTGCTGCGAGAACCGCAATCAAGATCGAACGCATCATGGCAAGCCGTGGGGGTTACGAGTGTCGCTTTCGAGTGCGCCTCGGTCGAACCTATCAACCGCCGGCGGCACGTCGGGTGAACCAGGCGTGAACGAGACCGGTCTGGTAGAACGGAACCGGGGGCTCGAACCCGCCCGACTCCACGAGCGCGGCCACCTCACCCGGCGGCAGAACGGCGACGTCCCGCTCGTAGGCGCTCCGCATCCGGTCCAGGCCCTCGGGCGGGGCGTCCATCGCCCGCATGACCCGCCACCACACATCCAGCAGGCGCTGATAGGCTCCGGAGGTCGTCTCGCCCGCCAGATCCGAGCACACGAACCACCCGCCGGGACGGAGCCGCGCCCCGATCCCGCGAAAGAAATCGGACCGGGCGCTCCGATCCAGGATGAACTGCGACACGAGTAGCGCCGTGGCCGCGTCGAACTCCTCCCCCACAGGGAGCGAGTCGAGGTAGCCGACGTGGAACGCACAGCGGTCGGCGACTCCGCACGCCTCGGCCTTCCGTCGGCACACGTCGAGCATCGGGGCCGACGGCTCGACCGCGGTGAAGCTCCACCCCGGGTGCCGTTGCGCGAGATCCAGCAGTTCCGAACCGGTGCCCGCCCCGACACAGAGCACCCGCGCGTCGGGGCGCACGTCAGACAGCACCGCGGCGACAAGCAGGTGCAGCGCGTCGCGCAGCGGAGCCAGTTTCGCCCACCGCTGATCGTACCCCGACGCGCACTTCTGGTCGAAAACGTCTTCGATCCTTCGGCCCGGCATGGTCACTCCTCGTTCTCTTCTTCGCCGTCATCGTTTTCGTCTGGGAGGGGCAGGGGGACGAACTCGGGCTCGATCTCAAGCATCAGTTGTATCGCCCGGTCGCGGCGCTGCTCGGACGTGTACCCGCCAACCATCGCCTGGAGCGCGTCGACCTCGCTGCACACGTGCGGGACCGCGTTCGCCATCGCCCTCAGCTCGTCCAGCGCGTCCCCGTCGCCGGTCTGGCGGTACACGCAGTACACGGCCGACGGGTACGCCCAGTCGGCCCACCGCCCGACCAGCACCTTCTTGTAGGCGTCGAGGGCGTCTTCCCACCGCTCCAGTTCCACGTAGACATCGCCGATGTCGAGGAAGCTGCTGCCGTTCGCCGGGTCGAGTTCGGCGGCGCGTCGGAACCAGCGGACCGCGTCCTCGGCCGCGCCGGCCCGCTTGTGGGCCATCGCCGCAGCCGTCGCGGTGCGGAACGTCGGGGTCGCGGTCGCGGTCCCTTCGGTCAGCGCCACCGCCTCCGCGAACCGCCCGGCTTTCCCCAGCATTTGCCCCTTTAAGAGCGTGGTGCGCTCGTCGGCCCCGAGGACGGCCTCCACGGTTTCCAGCGCCTCGACCGCGCGCCCGAGTTGCTGCTGAAACCACTCGGGCATGCTCTCCGGATACCGTTCGGTTGCGGTGAACAGGAACTCGAGCGCCTCGGCACCGGCCGCGCGGGCCGCTTCGGGCGTGACCCACGCGAAGCCCCAGGCCTCGGGAAAGAAGTTCCAGCGATAATCGCGGGTCAGGTCTTCGAGCGTGTCGAACGCGGACGCGAACGCGCCGCGGCGGTGCTCCGCGTAGGCGAGCATGCCCCGGTAGCCGACCCAGTTCTCGCCCGACGCGCGGAGGACTTCGTCGGCGCGGCCCCCGCCGGCCTCCAGGGTGCGCTCCAGGAGCGCGACCCACTCGGGGCGGAACGGGTTGTTGGAAAGGGCGTTCGCGAGCCCGCGAAGGGCCGCTTCCCAGTCCCCGCGTTCCAGATCGGCGGCGGCAGCCGCGGCGCCGTCTTCGCCAGCGGTCGGGCTGTGGTTGGGCGGTGC
>DASWYH010001267.1:0-2011 GCA_036405095.1 Gemmata sp.
TCACGAGCGGACGCAATGTCCGGATCATGGAGGCCGTGTTTGGGGAGAGTTACCGGTTTGTGAGTAACCAGTTTCGAGCGGGGCGACTGCGAGTGAATATGTTGTAAGCCTTCACAATTCTGAGTGCAAGAAAAAAAGCCACGTCAGAAATCACTTTTTCCGAGATCTTGTGCTGCACAAGATCAGGATCGTAGTGACTTATAGCACGGACCCGCCAACGGGTTTCGATCCGATTGACGGCTTACGGTTTTGACATGCCCACGAAACTGCCATCGTTATCGCGCGCCAGCGCCCAGAGGAACGCGCCCACCTCGACGCTCTCGAAGTAGAACCCGACCGCGTTGATCCGCACCCGCGCCTGGCCCGCCGCCGGGCGGTTCCAGGTGCGCGTCAGCGTGTCGCGCACGTGTTTGCCCAGGACCGTTCCGAGTTCCGTCTCCGAGAGCGGCGGGTTCGCCTTCTCTTGCGCCGGGGTGAGCCCGGGGCCGCTCGTCGGGAGCCCGTCGGAGAACAGGTACATCGTGTCGAGCCCCGACGCGCGAAGGGAGAACCCCTTCTCGAACGCCGCGAACATGTTCGTATCGTCCACCGGCTTCACCTTCAACAGCGCCGCGCGCACGGCCTCGACCGACTTCTCCCCCTCGGCCGCCTGCCAGTCCCCGTTCCCGAGCACCCACTGCGCGGAACTCGAAAACGTGATGACCTGATAGTGCTCCAGGGTGGGGATGCTCCGCATCACCTTGCACACGGTCTCCACCACCAGTTTCCATTTCGTGGCGTCCACCGTTTGCAGGTCGCGCTTGCCCATGCTCCCGGACATATCGACCAAGAAGACGACCTTCTTGCCGGTCATCGCGATCCCGGCGAACCGCGACTCGTTCTCCTTCTGGAACCGGTTGTACTTGTCGGCCAGTTTCGCCTTGTCGCCCTGGAGGTCGATGATGGTGACGCTCGCGTCGTCGATCTTCTTGGTCAGGTCTTTGATCTGTGCGCGGGCGGCGGCGAGCTCCTCGCCGGCCTTGGCGGCCCCGGCTTTTGCGGTCGCGAGTTCGGCCGCGGCGGCCTTCGCGGCGGTCTGCGCGGTGGCGAGTTGGGTGGCCAACTCGCGCTGGGTCGCGCGCATCTTGGCTTCGAGGTCGGTGAGTTCCTTTTTGGCCACGTTCAGGCGCGTTTCGAGGGCCAGGCGCTCGGCGTCTTTGGTGAGCATCAGGCGCTGGAGGCCGTCGAGCTGGGCGGTCCCGTCGGCGTCCTTCTTGGCGAGCGCCTCAATGTCCTTTTGGCGCTTCTTGAGGAGCAGGTCGGCGTCCGCGGCCTGGGCGCGGGCGGTCGCGAGTTCCTTCGCGGTCACGTCCACCTTCTTCTCGGTCGCGTTCAGGTTGAGCTGGGTCGCGTCGAGCAGCTTCTGGGCCGATCTGAGTTCGTCGCGCGCGACCGCGAGCTTGCGGCCGGTCTCGTCTTTCTCGGTGCGGGCGAGCTTGAGCTGGTCCGCGAGCGCCCGCGCGTCGTCCGCGAGCTTCAGCCGGGACGCTTCGAGGTCCGTGAGTGCGGCGGCGAGCTTCCCCCGTTCGGCCTCTTCGGACGTGAGCCTCAGCTTGGTGGCTTCCAATGCGGCAAGCGCGGCGGCGAGCTTCTTGTCGGTGTGTTCGAGGTCGCGGAGCGCGGTCCGGTTCGCTTTCGCGGTCTCCGTTGCCATCTTGCTGTTGAGCAGGAACAGCAGCGTGACGCACCCGAGGGCGCAGCAGAACACGTCCAGCATCCACATGCTGACCAGCGTCGGCTGCTTGTGGCGAACTCGCATCGGCCTCCTCCTGGGCGCCCGGCGTCAGCCGCCGGCGCGCGGCGCGTGGGTGGTTCTTGCGGCCGCGGCCGCGCCCGTGACCGCGCTCGGGTCCGGGGGCAACGGGATCATACTATCGAGGTGCGCGCGGGGCAGGGCGCCCGCGAGCCACCGGGGCACGAGCGCCGCGGCGGCGAGCGCGACCGCGTCCGGCGCCAGGAGCTCCACCGCGGT
>DASWYH010001268.1:0-4155 GCA_036405095.1 Gemmata sp.
ACGCTGACCGCCGAGATGGCCGAGAAGAAGGTCGAGGTGCTCCTCGTCCTCGGTGACGTGAACCCGGCCTACACCGCCCCCTCGGACATCGGGTTCGCTGCGGCTCTCAAGGCGATGGGCGAGGACGCGAACAAGTTCACCTTGCACCTGGGGCAGCGCCAGGACGAAACCGGGGTGCTGTGCCTCTGGCACGTGAACGAGGCGCACTACCTCGAAGCGTGGGGCGACATCCGCGGGTACGACGGTACGGCCGCGATCCAGCAGCCGCTCATCGCCCCGCTCCACGGCGGGAAGAGCGCGATCGAGTTGCTCGGGGCCGTGGTTCCGTCCACCGACGACAACGCCGGTCCGCTCGGGGTGCGCGTGTCGCCCTCGTCGCGGGACCCGCTCGAGACCGTCCGCGCGACGTGGCACAAGTGGTTCAACGAGAAGAACAAGGGTGCGGCCCCGGGGGCGTTCGAGGTCTTCTGGCAGAAGTCGGTGCGGTCCGGTGTGGTGGCGGGCTCGGCGTCGGCGCCGGTGGCCGTGAAACTGTCCCCGGACTGGGCGAAGGGAGCGGTCACCAGTCTCCCCGGCACCGGCGATTACGAGCTCAACATCCGCGCCTGTCCGACCCTCTTCGACGGGCGGTTCGCGAACAACGGCTGGCTGCAAGAGTTGCCCAAGCCGCTCACGAAGATCTCGTGGGACAACGCCGCGTTCCTCAGCCCGAAGACGGCTGACAAGCTCGGCGTGGCCGACACCTACTACGACTGGAACCGGGGCGCCGGCGAGCACGGCCGGGCCGAGGTCGGGGTGATCGAACTCGATGTGGACGGCCGCAAGGTACTGGCCCCCGTGTGGATCCTCCCCGGGCACGTCGACGGTGCCATCACCGTTCACCTCGGCCACGGCCGCGACGGGGCGCGGGTGGGGCGCGTCGCGAGCCTGTACCCGGACGCGAACGCGGCGACGCTCGTGAAGGACGTGAACGCGGAGGGCAAGCCGGTCTTCGGGTTCGATGCGTACCCGCTCCGCACCTCGGCGGCCCCGTGGGTCACGAAGGCCAAGGTGGCCCTGACCGATAAGAAGTACCTCCTCGCCTGCACCCAGGGCCACTGGGCGATGGCGGAGAAGGACCCCGTCTCCGGCAAGCTCCTCGACCGCAAGCCGGTCCGCAAGGGCTCGATCGCGGACTACAAGGCGAACAAGTCGTTCGCCAAGATCCCGCCGATGGCCGTCGGCGAGACCGAGGAGATCAACCTCAACCTCCCGCTCCCGAAGCCGAAGGCCGGCGAGAAGGACCCGGCGGAGGCGTTCCACCCGCACGACAAGCGGACGTTCCCGCTCAACATGTACAAGCCGGCCGAGGGGCTGTCCCCGGACCTCAAGGACGCCCAGCGGCGCCGCTGGGGCATGGCGATCGACCTCAGCGCCTGCACCGGGTGCAGCGCCTGCGTGGTCGCGTGCATCGGGGAGAACAACATCCCGGTGGTCGGCAAGAAGCAGGTGACCAAGGGCCGCGAGATGCACTGGATCCGCATCGACCGGTACTACGAGTCGGTCACCCCGGACATGAAGGGCGCGAAGGACGCCGAGTCCATCAAGACCTACTTCCAGCCGGTCATGTGCGTGCAGTGCGAGAACGCCCCGTGCGAGATCGTGTGCCCCGTGGGCGCGACGGTCCACAGCACCGACGGGCTCAACGACATGGCCTACAACCGGTGCGTGGGCACCCGGTACTGCTCGAACAACTGCCCGTACAAGGTGCGGCGGTTCAACTTCCTCACGTTCCAGGACTGGAACACCGACACCCTCAAGCTGGGCCGCAACCCGGACGTGTCGATCCGGTCCCGCGGGGTGATGGAGAAGTGTACGTTCTGCGTGCAGCGCATCCGCGGCGCGGAGATCGTGGCCGAGCGCGAGTTCCGGCAGATCAAGGACGGCGAGATCCTCACCGCGTGCCAGTCGGCGTGCCCGTCGGGGGCGATCGTGTTCGGCGACCTCAACGACGCCGACAGCGCGGTCTCGCAGTGGAAGAACGAGCCCCGCAACTACGGGCTCCTGGCCGAAATCAACACCCGCCCGCGGCTCACGCACCTGGCCGCGATTCGTAACCCGAACCCCGCAATGCCGAAGGGGAACTGACGTGGCGACAGCGGAACATCCTCCCCGCTCGACCGAGCTGCCGCTCGAACCCGAGATGCACGCGCTCGTGAAGAGCGTGTACGACGGGCAGCCGCACGGCCTCGTGTCGGTCGGCAACGCGATCGGCAACGTGGTCCTGGACGGCCAGCACCCGCGGGGCTGGTGGATCGGCTTCCTGGCCGGTTTCGCCATGCTCCAGATCCTGGCCGTCGGGGTCGCGTGGCTCTTCTACTGGGGCACCGGGGTCTGGGGGCTCAACATCCCCACCGCCTGGGGCTTCGCGATCGTCAACTTCGTGTGGTGGATCGGCATCGGCCACGCCGGTACGCTGATCTCCGCCGTGCTGCTCCTGCTGCACCAGAAGTGGCGCACGAGCATCAACCGGTTCTCCGAGGCGATGACGATCTTCGCGGTCATGTGCGCGGGCGTGTTCCCGCTCATCCACATGGGCCGCCCGTGGTTCGCGTACTGGCTGTACCCGTTCCCCAACGTCGCCGGGGTGTGGCCGCAGTTCCGCAGCCCGCTGACGTGGGACGTGTTCGCGGTCACCACGTACTTCACGGTCTCGCTGGTGTTCTGGTATCTGGGGCTGGTGCCCGACCTCGCGGCCCTGCGCGATCAGGCCACGAAGCGGTGGCAGCGGGTCGTCTACGGGCTCCTGGCCCTGGGCTGGCGCGGCTCGGCGATCCACTGGCGCCGGTACGAGAAGGTCTACTTGATCCTCGGCGGCATCAGCACCCCGCTCGTGCTCTCGGTCCACACGGTCGTGTCCTTCGACTTCGCCGTGTCGATCGTGCCCCTGTGGCACGCGACGATCTTCCCGCCGTTCTTCGTCGCCGGGGCGATCTACTCGGGCTTCGCGATGGTGGTGGCGATCGCGATCCCGGTCCGCAAGTGGTACAAGCTCGAAGACTTCTTCACCGACCACCACCTTGACATCATGGGCAAGGTGATGCTGGCGACCGGGTTCCTCGTCACCTACGGGTACTTCAGCGAAATCTGGATGGCCTGGTACGGGCACGGGCTCTACGAGTGGGGCACGACGATCGAGCGCATGTTCGGCCCCTACGGGTGGTCGTACTGGTGCCTGATCGGGTTCAACTGCGTGTTCCCGCTCACGTTCCTGTGGTCGAAGCGGGTCCGCCGCAGCGCGTTCTGGCTCGAACTGATCTGCATCTCGGTGCTGATCGGGATGTGGTTCGAGCGGTACGTGATCGTGATTACGCTGACCCGCGAGTACCTGCCGAGCGCCTGGGGCCACTACGCCCCGACGATCTGGGACTACGCGACGATGGTCGGCTCGATGGGGCTGTTCCTGTTCCTGTTCTTCTTGTTCCTCCGATACCTGCCGATGATCTCGATCACCGAGATGCGCGAGCTGCTGCCCAAGAAGCAGGGCGGCGGCGGCGGCCACTCGATCATGGAGAACGCGCCATGAGTACGACCGTCACCCCCGGCCACGAGCCGGGCCACGCGCACGACCCGCACCACGCGGACCCGACCGTCCCCGTTACCTACGGGGTGCTGGCGGAGTTCGAGACCGCCGACGCGATGTCGCACGCCACCGCGAAGGCGAGCGCCGCGGGCTACACGCACATGGACGCGTACAGCCCGTACCCGGTGGGCGAAGCGGCCGACGCGCTGAACTTCCCCAAGAGCGAGATGGGGCCGGTCATGTTCATCGGTGGGCTCACCGGTGCGTGCGCGGGCTTCATCATGCAGTACTGGGCCAACACCTACGGGTACTCGCTCAACATCGGCGGGCGGCCGTACTTCAGCTGGCCGTCGTTCGTGCCCATCACCTTCGAGATGATGGTGCTCACGACCGCCCTCTCGGGGCTGTTCGGACTGATGGCGCTGTGCGGGCTCCCGCGGTACAACCACCCGCTGTTCAACAGCGCGAAGTTCGACCGCGCCAGCCGGGACCGCTTCTTCCTGTGCATCGAAGCGACCGACCCGAAGTTCAACCTCGCCGAAACCCGTGCCTTCCTCAATGACCTCCACCCGCTCTCGGTCGAGGAGGTGATG
>DASWYH010001269.1:0-7177 GCA_036405095.1 Gemmata sp.
GGCGGAACGGGGGCTGAAGCTGGCGGTGTGTAGCAACAAGCGAGTCGAGTTCACGCGCGAGCTGGTCCGCGCGCTGGGGCTCGCCCCGTATTTCGCGCACGTACTCGGCCCGGACGACGTTCAGGACCGCGCGAAACCCGACCCCGCGATGCTGCTGGAGGGGCTGCGCCGGCTGGACGTTTCGGCCCCAGAAGCGGTGTACGTTGGTGACATGGTCGTGGACGTGCGCACCGCGCGGGCGGCGGGCGTGCCGGTGTGGTTCGTGCCCACGGGAACCACCGAGAACGGTGAGGAACCGGACCGGCGGCTGGGCACGTTCGAGGAGCTGCGCGCGCTGCTCCTCACGTGATGAGCGTTCCGGGCGCGCTCAGATGAGCGCCTGGACGGGTTTGCCCTCGGGGCACAACTCGATCGGGCGCCCGTCCTGGGCCTTGTACCACGTGTGCAGGTTCACCCCGAGCGTGTGGTAGATCGTCGCGGCCAAATCTTGCGGGCCGACCGGGGTGTCGGTGACCACTTCCGCCAGGGCGTTCGTCCGGCCGACCACCTGACCGACCTTCAACCCGCCGCCGGCCATGAGTGCGACGCCCGCCGTGGACCAGTGGTCCCGGCCCGCGGTCGGGTTCACCTTCGGGGTGCGGCCGAAGTCCCCGAACCACACCACCAGGGTGTCGTCCAGCAGCCCGCGGGCGCCCAGGTCCTCGACCAGCGCGCTCAACCCGCGGTCCACGCGCGGCATCAGGCGGTCCTTGAGGCTCTTGAAGTTGTTCGTGTGCGTGTCCCAACCGCCGTCGGTGACCGTCACGAACTGGACGCCGCCTTCGATCAACCGGCGGGCGAGCAGGCACCCCTGTCCCAGCGCGTTCTTCCCGTACCGCTCGCGGGTCTTTTCGCTCTCCTGGCCGAGGTCGAACGCCTTCTTCGCGGCCGGGCCGGTGATGATGCCGTGGGCCTTCTCGTAGAACTCGTCGCGCGCCTTCACGACGCCCGGAACCTCAACCGCCCTTTGGTAGTTCTCCAGGTCCGCGAGCATCGCGTACCGGCGGTCGAGCCGGACCCGCTCGGCGCTGGTGCTCACCGCGAGGTCGCGCACCTTGAACGCGGGGGAAGACGGATCGTCCGGAACCTCAAACGGGTTGAACTGGTCGCCCAGGAACCCCGCGATGCCGCCGTTGAACCGGCGGTCGATGGACTTGCCGAGTTGCACGAACGGCAGCATCCCGTTTTCGTACCCGCGCTCCTTCGCCACCACCGACCCGAAGCACGGGAACGGCAGCGTGGCGTTGAACTTGTGCCCGCTCATCATGAGGTGATCCGCCACGCCGTGCGACCCGTTCTTCGGGTCGTGCCCCCGGATGACCGCGAGCCTGTCCGTTTGCTGCGCGAGCATCGGCACGACGTCGGCGAACCGGACGCCCGGCAGGGTGGTGGGTACGGTCCCGAACTCCCCGCGGATCTCCGCCGGCGCGTCCGGTTTGGGGTCGAACGTGTCGATGTGGCTCGGGCCGCCCTGCATCCACAGCAGGATGCACCGCTTGGCTTTGGCTCTCGCTTGCGGGGCTCCGGCCCGGGCGCGCAGGTACTGCGGGAGCCCCAACCCGAACGCGGCCAACCCGCCCACGCGGAGGAATGCGCGGCGCGAGACGCCCGAACAGTCGCGCGCGGAACCGGTTTCGAGGTCCAGCATGGCAGCGCCTCTGAAAAGTGATGAAGGTCGGCGGGTCAGGATCGGTATGATTCAGGGGTGGGAGCTGTCAATTAAAACGATCGACGAAAATCGCCCCGGTGTCAACCGAAATCCGGCGCCGGATCGCATTTCGTACCCACAACAACAGTTTCGAGTGAGCAGCGAGCGGTGAGCAGAAAAGCGAGAACAAATATCGAGACTGAAGGACGCGCGGGATGCCCTTCATTTCCTCCTGAACACTGAATAGGAGTTCCGCCGTTGGTGTACTCGTGTCGGCCCGCACAGGGCTTCCGCCCATGTGCGCCGAAAGCCGCGCGCGGACCACGGAGCCGCACCCAACGGCGTCACTCCTAACTGAACACTCGAAACTCCCGACAAGAGAACCGAAGCATGAACCTGTTCCCGAAGTTCGAAGCGGGGCTACCGCTCGCCCAGTTCCTTGCGAAATACGGCACCGATGCGCACCGCACCCGCTGGCAAGCGGCCACCGCGCAAACGGCCCTCACCGACCCGCAGCGCGAGCTGATCGGCCGGTTCACCCGGCGCACGAACGTGCTCGTTCTGGCCGGGGCGTGGTGCGGGGACTGTTCGTCGCAGTGCCCGATTTTCGAGCGCATCGCGGAAGTCAACCCCAACGTGGTCGTTCGCTACATTGACCGCGACGAGCACGCCGACGCCCAGGCGGCGCTCCAGATCAACGGCGGGAACCGCGTGCCGGTCGCGGTGTTCTTCTCCGAGGACGGGCACGAGGTCGCGCGGTACGGGGAGCGCACCCTCGCCCGCTACCGGGTTCTGGTGGCGCAACTCACCGGGGAGGGGTGCGCCACCGGCTTCGTGAAGGCCGGCGACCCGGTTCAGAATGCGGTGGTGCAGGAGTGGCTGGACCAGTTCGAGCGGGCGCAGTGGGTCTTGCGCCTGTCCCCGCGGCTCCGTGCCAAACACGGCGACTGAGAGAAGTTCGGCGGGTTGGGCGCGGCGTTCCGTTCGGGTTGTGGCACTTCGGGCCGGAGCGTAAGCTAGAATTGGTTCCGACCGTTCGTCCGGCCGATTAAAGGCTTGCGCGCCCGTCCGCTCCGGAGCTGCTGATGATTCGGTACCGCTGCCCGCACTGCGCCTTTCTGACCACCGCTCACGAGCGGCGTGTCGGGCAAGCGAGCGTGTGCAAGGCGTGCCTGAAGCCGCACCAAATTCCAACCGATTCGGCGCTCTGGCTGACCGAAACGGGCGAACCGCTGAACGCGCCCATTGTGCCGACAGAGCCGGCGCCGGTTCCAGTCGAAACGGCTCGGGAGCCAGAACTTACGGCTGCGGGAGCCTCTGCGCCCCCCCCGGAACCCGCGGCTCCCGAATTGCGCGTGCCCGAACCGGTCGCTCAGGAGCCGGTGCCGTTTTCCGAACCGCCTCCCGAGCCGCGCCCCGTTGTCCACGTGACCGGCCCGGAACCGCGCGGACCCGAACCGTTTGTTTCGGAACCGGAGACGGAACCGAACTGGGGACCAGGGGCCGACCGACCGTTCCGGCCGGCGATCGGCACCGGAGAAGGGGGCACCGTTGCGGCGATCGCGTCCCCACCGCCCGCGCCGCGGAAGGCGGTCGCCGGGCGGTTCGCGGCTCCGCTGGCGCGCGCGAGCGACACCCCGGCCCCCCGGTACGCCGAACCGGTTCAGCTCCAGACCCAGGCGGACATCGCCGCCGCCCTCACGGCCGCAATCACCAGCCGGATGAAGCCGCCCGCGGCCCCGCGCCGCGACCTGCGCCCGTCCACGGCGGTGTGGATGCTGCTCACCGGTCTGGGGGTGGCGTTCGTTCTGGTGTCGCTGTTCGGCGGGCTCGACTACCGGTGGACCGGGCTGGCGGTGGGCGTGGTTCAGATCGTTATCGGGTACGCGTGGATCGTGCGGCTCACGCACCTGCGCGACCCGAAGCGGGGGCTCCTGTGTGCGGTCCCGTTTATCACGCCTTTTTACCTGAGCCAACCCAAGTACGCGAAGCTCCGCCCCCTCCGGTTCGTACTCACCGGGGCCGCCCTCGCGGGGTTGGCCGTCGCGGCCCCGGCGCTCGCGAGCCTGACCCGCCCGCTGGTGCAGCCGAGCGCCCCCAAGGCGCCGCCGCCGGACATCACCACCCAGTCGAAACTGGTACAGGTGCGCGCGTACCGCGAGCGCCGCGAGCACGACAACCTCACCAAGGTGCTCGAAGTGCTGGTGAAGACGGACCCGATCCGGTCTGCGGACGCCCGGGACCGTGCCGAACTGGCGGCCGAGTTGGAGGGACTGTGCAAGCACGAGGACCGGCTGGTGCGGCTCGAAGCGATGGCCGCGTTCGTGCGGTGGGAGCCGGACCCGAACGCGGCCAAGGCCCGGCAGGTCTGTCTGGAGGCGATCCGTTCCTCGAGCGGAGACGAGCGCCTCCGCGCGCTGGTCCTGCTCCCGCGGTGGAAGGACGCCGACTGTGCCCGTGCGGTGCAATCGCTGATCGGGCGCCCGGGCCGCCAGACGAACCAGGCGAAGGCGGCGCTCGAAGAGATCGGCGGCGCCCCGGCCGAGCAGGCCGCGCTCGCGCTGCTGAACCGGGCCGAGGACCAGGCCACGCGGCTCATCGCGGTCGACATTTTGGCCAAGGTGGGCGGCCCGTCGGCGGCCGACGAACTGACCCGCTACGCACAGGCGTCCGACGACCTGCCGGTGCGGAGCAGCGCGCTGCTCGCGGTCAACGTGATCCGCGCCCGCACCCGCCCGGCGGCCCCGTGACGTGTTCCGCCGGCGCCGGGCTTCGATCGAACGGACCCGGTCGCTCCTCGTCAACCGGGACCCAGTCGTTTCAAGTTGTCAGTTGTCAGTGGTCGGTTGTAAGTGAGCCGAGCAGACGAGAAGCAGACCCGGTGTTTGAATGGCACACGCAACGGTCTCCACTCCGGACCGGGCACGGGCCACGGTCCACCCGAAACTACCGGAACCACAACGATGTCCAGCCCCGCACCCGATCTGCCGCCCATCAAAGAGTACAAGTCACAACAGTACGAGTTCAGCGACGAACACAACCGCGAGATTTCGGCCCTCGCCGATGCGATGCGTGTCACCTCCGGCCTGATGCTACTGGTCGGGCTGGCGTTCGCGGTGCTGGCCGCGCTGACGGCCGCACAGGTGGCGAAGTCCGGTGGCAATTACGGTGCCGCGGTGGGGTTGGGCGCGGCGGCGCTGCTGTGCCTGTGTGTCGGGTTCTGGACCGGGGGCGCGGCGACCTCGTTCCGCAAGGTCGTGGAGACCAAGAACGAAGACGTCTGGCACCTGATGAAAGCGCTCGGGGCGCTCCGGGCGATGTACGGGTTGCTCCGCACCCTCATCTTCGGGTCGCTGGTGCTGGCGGCCGTTGGGTTGGGCCTTGTCGGCTTCGCGCTTCTGGGCAAGTGAAGACCGGCGTTGCGCTCCCTTTGCTTTTTGCGGTCACCCACTCGGAGGCGGCATCTCACTCCGGGGCAGCCCGATGAAAATCGTCATTCCCGGCGGGTCGGGACAGGTGGGGACGATACTCGCACGGCATTTCACTGCACACGGGCACGAGGTGGCGATCCTGAGCCGCAAGCCGGAGCCGGCCCCGTGGAGGTCGGTTCTTTGGGACGCGCAAACGTTCGGCCCGTGGGTCGCCGAACTCGAAGGCGCTGGCGCGGTAATAAACCTCGTCGGGCGCACCGTGAACTGCCGGTACACATCCGCGAACCGACACGAGATCCTCGAATCGCGGGTGAAATCGGTACAGCTCCTCGGGGCCGCAATTGCGAAGTGTGTTCGCCCACCCCGGGTGTGGCTCCAGGCGAGTACCGCAACGATTTACGCGCACCGCTACGACCGGCCCAACGATGAGTTCACTGGCGCCGTGGGAACCGAACCGGACGCCCCCGACACCTGGAAGTTCAGTTTCGATGTGGCAACCCGGTGGGAGCAAGCGCTCAGCGCGGTGAGCGCTCCACACACGCGGAGGGTCGCGATGCGCGCCGCGATCACGCTCAGCCCGGACCCGGGCGGCGCGTTCGCGGTGCTTCTGGGGTTGGTGCGCAAAGGGCTGGGCGGGCGCGCCGGCGACGGTCGGCAATTCGTGTCCTGGGTTCACGACTACGATTTCGTCGCAGCGGTTGAGTTCCTGATCCGGCGCGACGACCTCAGCGGGCCGATCAACATCGCAGCCCCCGAACCGCTACCCAACGCGGACTTCATGCGCGGGCTCCGGACCGCTTGGGGCGTGCGGTTCGGCGCGCCCGCGGCGCGGTGGATGGTCGAGGTCGGTGCGTGGCTGCTGCGCACCGAATCGGAACTGGTACTGAAGAGTCGCCGGGTGGTGCCGCGGCGGTTGATGGAAGCGGGTTTTGCGTTCCGGTTCCCGGCGTGGCCGGAAGCCGCACGCGATTTGTGTGAGCGCTGGCGCCGGGGGGCGCCGGCGTGAGTTCACCGGCCCATTGCCCTTTTCTGTCGCCCGCCGGCCGTCGCGCCACTTGCGTGGTTACTCGGCCGTCGGCTTTTCATCCTTCGGCTTCGCGGTTCCGAGCGCCTTGTTGACGGTATCGAGCAACCGCTCCATTGCGAACGGTTTGCGGATGTAGTCGATCACGCCCAGGTACTCGGCGTACACCTTGTGCCGGCTGCCCTCGTTGGCGGTGACCATGATGATGGGCGGGGCGTCGCCCTTGTCTTTGAAGTGTTCGAGGACCGGATACCCGCCCATGCGCGGCATCATCATGTCGAGGATGACGAGGTCCGGGCGCTGGTTGTAGATGGCCTGCTTGCCCTGGTGCCCGTCGTGCGCCTGGATCACCCTGAAGCCCTGGCGCTCAAGCACGGCGCGCATGGCGTCCACGAGTTCGCGGTCGTCATCCACCACCAGGATGAGCTTTTGCTCAGCCATTTTCCGGCCCCCGTTGCGGTCGCGTTGCTATCACCCATCAGGATACCAACCGCGCCGGGCCGTCACAAGAACCGCGCGCCGAGAACCGGCACCGGCCGCGGTCCCGCACAAGCACATTATGGGCTGTCGTGCGCCAGATGGCGCGTGGGCGAAGTGACAGCCGGTGTTACGGCCGATCGGTCAGCCCAGGCCCATCTGGTGCAGTTCGGCGGCGCGCTGTTCGATCAGGTCTCGCATGGCGAGCTTTGCGACCCACTCCGCCGGGATGCCACCAGCCCCGTAGTACGCACCCGCGATCTGCCCGTAAACCGCTCCGGTGGTGTCGGCGTCTTCGCCGAGGTTCACGACTTTGAGGGCACCGTCGCGGAAGTTGTCGGTTCCGTGAAACGCCCACAGCGCGGCTTCCAGCGTGTGAATCACGTACCCGCTGCCCCGAATTTGCGGCGGCTCCTTGACCGCAAACGACCCGGCCGCGATCTGCGAAACTTTTCCCGTGAGCGGGGCGCGGAGGAACGCGGCCCCCGCGGGCTCATAGTTGTTGCTCAGGATTTGCGCCTTCGGCGTGCCGCTGAGGGCCGCGAGCAAGAGCCCCGC
>DASWYH010001270.1:0-2519 GCA_036405095.1 Gemmata sp.
GTCAGATTCTTCAAAACTCGCTCGTGATCGGGGCGTTCGCGTCATCGGCGAACGTGTTGCTCATCACGGGTTACGTGAACCGGATTGCGTGATGCACTTCAACCCGCACACCTTCGACGCGGCCGGCTCCCTGGCGAGCACCAACACGAACGCGGCGCTTGCCGCGGCCGTGTTCGCACCTCGCAACGGGATCGGCGCCGCACCCGTAACCAGCGTGAACGGCTACACCGGTGCTGTTTCGCTCAGCGCGGCCGACGTGGGCGCGGACCCGAGCGGGACCGCGGCGGCTGCGGTGTCTGCGCACGAGGCCGCGGCCGACCCACACCCGCAGTACGCGCAGGAATCGGCGCTCGCGACCGTGGCGACAACGGGCGCATATGCGGACCTGAGCGGCACGCCGACGCTGGGGACCGCCGCGGCATTGAACGTGCCGGCGACCGGCAACGCGGCGACGGGCCAAGTGGTGAAGGGGAACGACACCCGGTTGACGGACGCGCGCACCCCGACCGCGCACACCCACAGCGCTGCGGACATCACGAGCGGAACACTGGCCGCGGGCCGGATGCCCGCAATGACGGGCGACGCCACCAGTTCGGCCGGATCGGTGGCGCTCACCCTGGCAACGGTGGCGACCGCGGGCACGTCCGCTTACCCGGCGTCCATCACCATCGACGCGAAGGGGCGGGTGACAAGTATTACGGCGGGCACAGCGCCAGCGCTCCCGCGCGGGTACATCGACGGCCACATCATCACGCGCCCGTCCACTACCACGATCACGGTGGGGGCCGGGGCGTGCCGATCCGTTGACAACGACGCCAACCTGTCACTGACCAGTGCGGTCACGAAGAACACCGGCGGGTGGACGGCGGGGAGCGGGGGCGGCGGGCTCGACACGGGTTCGATCGGCGCGAACAACTGGTATCACGTCTACACCATCGCGAAGGCCGACGGGACAACGGACGTGCTGTACAGCCTGAGCGCGACGGCACCGACGCTGCCGAGCGGGTACATCTACAAGCGCCGAATTGGCAGCGTCAAAACGAACGGCTCGTCCCAGTTCATCGACTTCGTACAGCGGCCGGGCGGGGCGTTCTACTGGCTGTCTGCGGTGGCTGATGTATCCGCGGCGAACCCGGGCACATCCGCGGTCACCCGAACGCTTACAGTTCCGACCCTGGTTCGCGTCAAGGCGCTGGTATCGGTCGTGTTCACCGCGGCGGCGGCAGCGGACAACCCCGGGGGCATTTACCTGAGCGACCCGAGCCTCACCGACGTAGCGGCCGACACCACGAATTTTACGGTGAGCGGTTACACCAACTCCGCGGCCGTGAATCAGGTCGGCGCGCAGGCCGAGGTGTGGACCAATACGAGCGCGCAAATCCGCTCGCGGTTGCAACTCTCCGGGTCGGGCACCACGCTATTCATTTCGACCCGGGGTTGGGTGGACCCCCGAGGGCAAGACGCATGAGCACTGTGTACGTGCAGCGCGACCAGGGCGGGGCAATCATGGGGGTATACGCGCTTCCCCAAGAGGGGATCGCGGAGGAGGTGGCCGACGACAGCGCGCCCGAGGTGGCCGCGTTCCTCGCGCCCCCGGCCCTGACGCCCGAGCAACTCGCGCAGCGCGCGATTGCGGCGTTGCTGTCCAGTGCGGACCCGGCAATTGTGGGAGTCGTGGCGCTATTCCGCTTGGCGTTCACGCTGCTCAACGACGAGCGCGAATACCGCAACGCGGACCGGATTCAGGAACCGGAGATTATCCAGCGGGCCGCGGCTCTGCTGGTTGGTGCGGCGCCTGCGCCGGCCGTCGGGTAGTTCGCCAAGTAGGACACCAGCGCCCCCGGAAGCATAGTCACACCTCGAACCGTGTGCTTCCTTTTGAGGGGGTGTGATGAGGCCATCGGAATTGCAGGCGCAATCGGAATTCAACAGGCGCGCCGGCGCGCTGATCGGAATCGTACTCGCGCCCTTCTTCGCGGCTGTGCTCGCGCTCAGTGCGGTGGGCGCGGCCCTCGTGGGAACGGCGGTCGCGTTCGACCCGACCCCGCAACCGGTTTCCCCGGACGGCACGCGCGCGGTGGTCGATCTCCCAGCAAACCAGCACATGCGCAACGTCGGCGGCTCCGACGGCTCCGGGCTGTGCGTGTTCACGTCGGTTCAGCACTCGGCGTACTGGCAGAACGTGCGCGAACTCGACGGATTCCGCGCGTGGATGCAGCGGCGCCCCGGCGGCGGGTGGCCGCAAAAACTGGATCAGATGTTCGCGCAGTTCTGCCGGGAAAAGGGCGTCGGCGTTCCCGCGTACATCCAGCACACCGGCGGGGATGAATCGTTCCTCGAACTCGCGCTGAAGACGGACCGGATGCCCGCGGTGACTTACGACGGGCGGGACGACTTCTACCGCGGGCAGATCGCGCACATGGTGAACCTCGCGCACCTCGACGGCACGCGCGCGGCAATCATCGACAACAACCGCCCCGGGGTGTGGGTGTGGATGACGCGCACCGAGTTCCTTTCGC
>DASWYH010001271.1:0-6391 GCA_036405095.1 Gemmata sp.
GACTCCGCAACAAATTCAGCGACAATTGCGGCATAGCCCGCTGCAATCTTATTTCCAAAATTGCCTATTACATCGGTCATCAGGTCAGTCCCCCGCAGGTTGGACCGGCGCCGCGGCAGGCGGGTTCAGCAGGCTCCGCGCAAGCACTTCCTTCGCCTTGTCGAACTCCGGCTGCCACAGGATCTCCGGCGAGCCGTCCCGCATGCAGTCGCGCACCCTCTCCAGCGTGTTAAGTGCCATGTGCGGGCACTTGTTGCACGAGCACGTGACCCCCGGGACGCCCAGGTAGGTGTGCTGCGGGTACCGCCGCTGAAGCTCCCACATCATGTTGGCTTCGGTCGCCACCAGGAACTCGGTCGGCGTCCTGTAGTCCGCGACGTGCTTGATCATCGCCTCCGTGCCGCCCGCGAAGTCCGCGAGCTGGAGGATGTTCTGCGGGCACTCCGGGTGCGCGATCGTCACCGCCTTCGGGTGCTCCTTCTTCTGCTTGATGAGGTCCACGATGCTGAAGATCTCGTGGACCATGCACGACCCGTCCCACAGGAGCATCGGGCGCCCGGTGAGTTCTTGCAGATAGCGACCCAGGTGCTTGTCCGGCACGAAGAGGATCTCGTACCCCTCGGGCACCTTGTTCCGAACGATGTCCTCCGCATTGCCGCTGGTGACGACCCAGTCGCTCAGCGCTTTCACCTTCGCGGACGAGTTGATGTAGCACACCGTCTGGAACTTGCGCCCGTTCTCGCGGAGCCGCTCCTGGTAGCGTTCGAGCTTGTCCGCCGGGCACGCATCAACGAGGCTGCACCCCGCTTGCAGATCGGGCAGGAGCACACGCTTGGCGGGGTTCAGCATCTTGGCCGTTTCGGCCATGAACAGCACCCCACAAAACACGATCACCGGCGAGTCCACCTTTGTGGCTTCGCGGGCGAGCTTGAGGCTGTCGCCGGTGATGTCCGCGAGCGCCTGGATTTCGCCTTCCTGGTAGTAGTGGGCCAGGATCGTGGCGCCGAGTTGCTTTTTGAGGTCGAGGATTTCGGCGGAAATGTCGTCCAAAATAGCCGGCATCTGAGGCTCCTTGTTTTTACTGTGGCGGAGGGCCAACCCACTGAAGCGCGGTTTGTTTACTGCATCATACGCACGAGCCCAACAAAAACGACGAAAAACGCCCCCGCGGCACGCCAGAATCGGGGCGCACGGGGCGGAGGGTAGGGGCCGCGGCGGGGTGACCACCGGCCACCCGCCGGGGTATCATGTTCCGCACACCCTTCCGGAGCCCCACCCGTCATGGCGTCCACCCTCGAATACGACCTCATCGTGATCGGCGCCGGCCCGGGCGGGGTCGCCGCAGCCGACACCGCGGCCCTCCTCGGCAAACGGGTCGCCATCGTCGAGCGCAACAGCGCGGTCGGGGGCGCCGCCGTCAACACCGGCACCATCCCGAGCAAGACGCTCCGCGAAACCGCGCTGGCCCTTTCCGGCGTGAAGTCCCGCGCGCTGATCGGGTTAGACGTGTCCGTCCGGCGCCAGGCGAAGATCGAGGACCTCGTGCGCCACGAGCGCGTGGTGAAGGCGTCCGAAGCCCACCAGATGCGCACCCTACTCGACCGGTACGGGGTCCAGGTCCACCAGGGCACCGGCCGGTTCGTGAACGCCCACACGGTGCGCGTCACCCGCCCGAACCCGCCCGGGGGCACGTTCGACATCCGCGCCGAGAAGATCGTCATCGCCATCGGCTCCACCCCCGTTCGGCCCGCCGTGTTCCCGTTCGAGCACTCGAAGATCCACGACTCGGACGAGCTGCTCTACATCACGAGCATCCCGCGGTCCCTGGCCGTCATCGGCGGGGGCGTGATCGGGAGCGAGTACGCGTGCATGTTCGCGGCGCTCGGCGTCCGGGTCCACCTGATCGACGGGCGCGACGTGCTGCTCCCGTTCCTCGACCCCGACCTGTCGAGCGCGCTGGCGAAGTCGATGGAACAACAGGGCATCGTGTTCCACTGGAAAGAGCAGGTCGAAGCGTGCCGCGCCCCGCGGTCCGGGGAGATCGAACTGAAGCTGAAGTCCGGCAAAGAACTCGCGGTCGGGAACGTGCTGGTGTGCGCCGGACGGACCAGTTACGCCGACCGGCTCGCACCCGAGGCCGCCGGGTTCGGCCTCACCCCGCGGGGCCTCATCCCCGTTGACGAGCACTTCCGCACCACCGTCCCGCACATCTACGCGGTGGGCGACGTGATCGGGTTCCCCGCGCTCGCGAGCACCAGCGCCGAACAGGGTCGGGTGGCCGCGTGCCACGCGTTCGGGTCACAGGCCAAAGAGGCGCTCGCGCAGTTCCTCCCGGCGGGGATCTACACCATCCCCGAGCTGAGTTCGGTCGGGCTCACCGAACCGCAGGCGAAAGAAAAGAACATCCCGATCGTCGTCGGGCGCGCCGATTACGACCAGAACCCGAGGGGCAAAATCATCGGGGACAAGACCGGGTTCCTCAAACTCATCTTCGAGCGCGAGGAGATGAAGCTGATCGGGGTCCACGTGATCGGCGAGCAGGCCACGGAGTTGATTCACGTGGGCCTAACGGCGATGATGATGGGGGGCGGGGCGAACCTGTTCTTGTCCACGTGCTTCAACTACCCGACGCTCGGTGACCTGTACAAGCTGGCCACGCACGACGCGATCCTGAAACGGTCCGAGCTGCTCGGCAAGGTTCAGGCCAACATCAGCCGGTGGTAACGATCGGGAGTTCCAAGGTTGCCCCCGAGGGGCCGATATGAACGACGACGCCCGCGAAGAAGCGGAGCGGTTCCGCTGGATCGAAAGCGAAAAAGCCGGGTACGACCTGGGCGAAGCGGCCATTCAGCAATGGGTGGTGCTGCACTGGGCCGCGTTCGTCCGGGGCCGCGCGCTCGAACACCTGAGCGGTAAGCGGTTCTGGCTCTCCATGCCCCGCGAGGACTTCGGCGCCCTGGTGCGCGAGTTCCCGCACGATCAGGAATTGGTCCACGAAGTCGTGTCCCGGCTCGCGAGCGGGGCCGACAACCTGACCATCCTCCAGTGGGCAACGGACTCGGGCGCGCCCATCGATCGCGTGTGCGACCTGCTCCAGCGGGTGGACATCAACGCCCTGCGGCTGCGGTTCCCGCCCCCCGACGACGCGGACCCGCCGCACATTGTCCACGGGTGACCCGCAAGGGACCCTGAATCCAACCCGTTCCGCCTCAAGCCCGAATCACAACAACAAGACCGGTTCGGGCGCGTAACGGAACTTTGTAACTCACCTCGCACCTTCGCCTTGACCCCGTTTTCGAAAGTGCCTATGCCCGCCGACCGCGTCCCGGTTCACGTGAGCGTGTTACCGGTCGAAGCCCTCGCTCTGCTGCGCCCCCAGGTGGGCGAAACGTGGGTCGATTGCACCGTCGGCGGGGGCGGGCACACGCGCATGATCGCCGAACACGTCGGCCCCCAGGGCCGGGTGATCGGCCTGGACCAAGACCCGAACATGCTCGCCCTGGCGCGCGAGCGGCTGAAAGGGCTCCCGGTCGAACTCGTTCACGCGAACTTCGACCAGCTCGGCGAGGTGCTCGCCGCCCGAAAGGTCGGCCCCGTGGACGGGGTGTTCGCGGACCTCGGGTTCAGCTCCGATCAGCTCGCGGAAAAGGCCCGCGGGCTCAGTTTCCGTGACGACGGGCCGCTCGACATGCGCCTGGACCCGACGAGCGGTGCGACCGCGGCCGACATGGTGAACACGATGAGCGAGGCCGGCCTTGCTGACGTGTTCTGGGAGTTCGGCGAGGAAAGGCACAGCCGCCGGGTCGCGAAAAAGATCGTCGCCCGGCGCGAGGTGCAGCCGTTCGCGACCACCGCGGACCTCGCCGGGGTGGTCCGGAGCTGCGTTCCGCGGTCGGGGAGCATCGACCCCGCAACGCGAGTGTTTCAGGCGCTCCGGATCGCGGTGAACGACGAACTCGGCTCACTCGATCGCCTGCTCGCGCTGCTCCCGGCGATCCTGAAACCGGGCGGCCGGGCCGGAATCATCAGCTTCCACTCGCTCGAAGACCGGCGCGTGAAGCACGCCTTCCGGCTCGAAACGACGTGGCAACCGGTCACCAAAAAGCCGGTCGAGGCCGGCGACGAAGAGACGGCCCGCAACCCCCGCGCACGGAGCGCGAAGCTACGGGCCGCTACCCGAATTGTGCAATCGTGATTTCGGTTCGTGAGCGAGGCCCACCTCACTCACGAACCGAAACCACCAACATCAAAGAGGTCACGGATGACCGAACCCATCGCCGTTGACGCACCAACCAAACCGGCGTTCTCCCGCTCCGGCCCGCTCCCGGCCGGGGTCGGCCCGCTCGTCGAAGCGCTCGTGGGTAACCCGGCTTCGCCCCCGCCCGCAACAAGCGCGGCGCCTAAAGTGGAGCCGCCCAAGCCGCCCGCACCAAAGGTCGAAGCGCCCAAAGCGCCGGTTCCCGCTCCTGCGCCTGCTCCCGAAGCGAGCACTGCTGCGACGGTCGCAACGGCTGCCGTGACCGCCGCCGCCGTCGCGGTTGGGGCGCCGCCGGTGGCGACCGCAGCACCCGTTGCCGGATTGCTTTCCCGGTTCACCCGGAAACAGCTCACCATCGGCGCCGCCGTGTGCAGCCTATTCGCAGGAGCCGGTGCGCTGCGGCTCATCTTCCCCGCAAAGGACGTAACGCCAACGGCCGATGTTGCCACAGCAAACACGAAGGTCGCACTGACCCCGTCAAGCGCGCCTGCGCCGGCCGCACCCAAAGTACCCACGGTGAAAAAAGAATCGGACCAGACCAGCGTCGAAGACACACTCCCGCCACTTCCGGCAACGCCACCGGCAGGTCCGCAGCACGAAATGAAGGTTCCCACAAAACCAATCGCACCACCCGCGGTTTTCCCGGAAGTGCCGCCGCCCGGTGCTATCCCCTCACAATTGCACCCGGAGCCAAGTTTCCCCGCCCCACCGGCCCACGTTACGCCCGTGGGAGGCGCGTTCCCAACCCTGCCAATGGCTCCGACAGCAACACCCGCGCCATCAAACCCGGTTGCGCCCCAACCGACACCACCTGGGAACGCAGGTATGCCGTCGCGGCCCTCGTTCCCGGCGCCGATAGATGTCGCGCCGCCAATCGGGCAACCCGACCCAAAGCTGACGGTTCCGCAACCGTCCGAACTCGCACCCGTTGTTCCGCTCCCGCCAACGTCGACTCGCAGCACGCCGCCAATCGGGCAGTCTGACCCGAAGCTAACGGTTCCGCAACCGTCCGGACTCGTTGTCCCACTCCAGCCGGGAGGAAGCGCAACAAAACCAGCCGTTCCGCCGCCGGCCCTGCCCGAAATCCCAGGGGGTCCAGGCGCGTCACCCGTTCTGCCGAAACCGGCCGAGGGTATCAGCCCAGCAGGGCACACCATGCCCACTTTGCCACAACCGCCAGGAAACGTTGTTCCAACGCCGCCCGGAGGAACAACCGGCCCTGGCGCGCCTGCTCTGCCCCCCCTTCCGGGTGGGGCTGGCGCGTCACCACTTCCGATGCCGGTTGATGTTGCGCCGAAGTTGCCTGGGCTCCCTGACATGAAGCCAGCCGGCGGAGTCACTCCCCCCGTTGTTCCTGCCCCAACCACGGGCGGTCCGAGCGGAACCGGTGGGACATTCCCCACCGTTCCCCCGACACCAGCCGGAACCGGCGGAACGAACCCCGTTACGCCTCCGGTGATCCCAGCCTTTCCCGCGAGTGGCACGGGAACCGGCATGAACCCGGGCGCGCTGACCCCGCCCGCGCCGAGCGCGTTCCCGGTTCCTGAGCCCGCAACGCCCCCCGGGACCACCAAGCCAACGACCGGCGCTGGAACCGGCATGAACCCGGGTGGGGTTAGCGCGCCCGCGCCGAGCGCGTTCACGGTTCCCGAGCCCGGAATGCCCTCCGAGACCAAGCCAAACGTCATCACGGATACGAAACCACTCGTGCCGGCCCCTGAAACGCCCCTGCCAGGGCACCCGAAGCCGAACACGCTGGAACTTACCAAGCCCGCAAGCGGAACCGAGGTGAAGCCGGCGCTCCCCGAACGTGCGCCGAAAACCAGTTACGACGTGGACGTGTACGACCCGAAACTCGGCGACACTTACGAGTCGATCAGTCAGGAGTGGTTCAACGGCAAACAGTACGCCGCCGCACTGAAAGCGTACAACCAGAATCAACCGCTCCAGGGCGGGCGTTACGTCAACATTCCTCCGGTGTACATCCTCGAACGAATGGCCCCGACCACGGGCGGAAACGTAACCCGGCCACGAACGGGTTCAGCCCCAACCGCGGACGGCCCGAACTGGACCGCGACGCCGAGCGAACGCCCCACTCCCACAACCGGCCGCTCGACGTTCCTCGTTCCGCGC
>DASWYH010001272.1:0-7489 GCA_036405095.1 Gemmata sp.
CACCGGCTTGTCGTCGCCGGTTCCGACCACGGAGAGCGGAACCTTCGCGGACTGACCGGCAAGCGTAACCTCGATCGGCCCGGCGCCATCGGCAACGGGCCGAACGAGCCCGACCGGGTTCACCGTTGCGGCCTTCGGCGCGGTGATCTTCGCGATCCGGGTGACATCGACGGTGTCGCCGGTCTCCAGGGTCGCGCTCACCAGGAGCTGCGAGTAGGCAAACGGCCCGGTCAGCTCGACCTTCGCCGGGTGAACGACGAGTTTGGTGACCTTCGCCCCGTCGGGGAGCTTTTCTTGGGCGAAGGCGACCGGCCCGAGCGCGACGAGGAGAACGGCGGCGGCGTATCGGAAGGGTTTCATGGGGAGGTCTCGCGGTTGGCGCATGAATGCAGTGGCCCGCAGATGACGCAGATTAAAGGGCGCAGGTCGGAATCTGATAAAGCGGTTCGTGCGTTCGGTTCCCTTCTGCGCGGGAACCGGAGCCGTTCACGATCCGTTGGGATCCGGGTGTTTCACTTCTTGGGCAGCACAACGAAACTGCTGACGAGCTTACCGGTAGCGGGATCGTGGAGCCACACGGTGCCATCGAACCCGGCGGAGGCGAGGAGCTTCCCGTCCGGGTGCCACGCGACCGCGTAAGGGGCACCGGTCACCTTCTCGCACACCACTTTGGCGCCCGTGTTGGTGTCGTACACCCGCACCTCGCCCTTCCCGTCCAGCCCGCTGCACGCGGCGAACTTCGAGCCGTCCGGGTTGAACGCGACCGACGAGACGCGGCCCAGCATCGGCTCGTACTCGCGGACGCGGTTCGCGTCGTCGCCGATCTCGCGCTTCACCTCGCGGTGCATCTTGTAGAGCCGCGGGCGCCCGTCGGCCCCGGCGGCCACGATCTCGTCGTACACGTTCGCCTTCGCGCCCGGGGTGTCCGCGGGCACCTTCTGGAGCTTCTGTTCCTTCATCGGGCGGCGGTCCACGGTGAGGATGCCGCCCTTGAGCGCACCGGGGGTGATGCTGGTGATGTTGTCGATGAACCGCTGGGTCGGAACGTCGGTCAGCTTCATGCTCATGTCGCGCCCGACGGACACGAGGTGCAACCCGTCTTGCGAGAACACGGTCCCCAGAACCCAGTCCGAGTGCGTGCCCATCTGGAGGATCTGCTTACCGCTGGTGGCGTCCACGGCCCGAACGGTGTTGTCCGCGCACCCGAACGCGAGGCTCTTACTGTCCGGGGACCAGCTCACCCCGTACAGCGTGTCGAACGTAACGGGAACGGACACGAGTAGCTTTTCGGCTTCGGGGCTCCACACCTGCACCTCTCCGAACCGCCCCGGGGCACCGCCCACCGCCGCGAGCTTCTTCCCGTCCGGCGAGTAGGCGATGGACTGCACGCGCTCGGAAATGCCGATCAGCCGCGAGCGGAGCTTATATTCTTTCGTGTCGTAGAGCAGCACCTCGTGATAACCGGTGACCGCGAGGTGCGACCCGTCCGGGTTGAACGCGAGTGCGGTAATGACCGGCGGGGCGGAGTACTTCGGGGGGTTCGCGGCGTCCACGACGGCGGCCCTGGCGCTCGCCGGGGTGTCGTCAACCGCCCCCTGAGCGATCCAGTCCGTAATGAGCTTGATCTGAACGACCGTGAGCGGGTCGCGATTCTTCGGCATCTCGGCTTTGCCGCCCGCGTGAATCTTGACCTGCTCCACGAGGTAGCTCTGGGCCGGCTTCCCGGCGACCACACCGACCTTTCCGCGATCGCCGGCTTTGAGCAGGTCGGCGTGGGTGGTCATGACGTACCCGCCGAGCGGTTTGGCGGGTTGGTGGCACCCGTTACAGTTCTGTTGAAACAGCGGGCGCACGTCCTTGTAGTAGCTCACCTTTGTGGGCTCTTCGGCGGTTGCGATCGCGGGCAGCGCAAAAAGAGCAGAAGCGATGAGTGCGTAACGAATCCGCATTGAACCGGACCTCGGCTGGGGAGTGCCGAAACGGGGCCACGAAATCGGGCGGGCAGGTGAGATCAGTGTAACAGTTCGCGAATCCGGCACGCAACAATCTAAAACCCGGATTCTGGAGAATCCAGCGCGAGGCATTCGAACCGGATGCGCCCCCGGGTTCGAGAGCGATACCCCGGCCAGTTCGGCTTGACACCCGCGCCCCGATCCTGCGAACATCCGGCCGGGGGAAGGAATCTCTCGCCCACTCCAGGGACGGACGGGGGTCAGCATGTCGGCGTCACATACGGGTCTGCTCGCGCACATTCAGAACAAAACCGCCACGGTCGGGATCATCGGCCTCGGCTACGTCGGGCTCCCGCTCGCCCGCGCGTTCGCGAGCGCCGGGTTCCGCGTCCTCGGGTTCGACATCGACACCGCCAAGGTCCAGAAGCTCAACGCGGGCAAGTCGTTCATCAGGCAGATCCCCGACGAAACCGTTGCCACAATGCGGGAGCGCGGGTTCGAGGCCACCGACTCGTTCGAGCGCCTCAACGAACCGGACGCGGTCCTCATCTGCGTGCCCACCCCACTGACCGAGGCCCGCGAACCGGACCTGACGTTCGTCGTGAATTCGGCGCACGCGATCGGGAACCGGTTGCGCCCGGGGCAACTCGTGGTCCTCGAAAGTACCACGTATCCCAGCACCACCCGCAATGTGATGCTCCCGGTGCTGGAACGGACCGGGCTCACCGCAGGTACAGATTTCTTCGTCGCGTTCTCGCCGGAGCGCGAGGACCCGGGCAACCCCACCCACTCCGTGAGCCACATTCCGAAAGTGGTGGGCGGGCTCGACGACGCCAGCGGCGACCTCGCGTGCGCGCTCTACTCCGCGATCGTACCGAAGGTGGTGCGGGTCTCAACGCCCGAGGTCGCGGAGGCGTGCAAGATCCTCGAAAACACGTACCGCGCGATCAACATCGCGCTCGTGAACGAGATGAAGGTGCTGTACGATCGGATGGGCATCGACGTGTGGGAGGTGATCGACGCCGCGAAGACGAAGCCCTTCGGGTTCCAGGCGTTCTACCCGGGGCCGGGGCTCGGCGGGCACTGCATCCCCCTCGACCCGTTCTACCTGAGCTGGATCGCGAAGCACCACGGCATGACCACGCGGTTCATCGAACTGGCGGGCGAGGTCAACACCGCGATGCCGGGGTACGTCATCACCAAGGTGGGCGACGCGCTCAACGATGCCGGGAAGGCCGTTCGCGGGAGCAGAATCGCGATCCTCGGCATGGCGTACAAGAAGGACATCGACGACCCCCGCGAGTCGCCGAGCTTCGAGCTGCTCGATCTGCTGCTGAAGAAAGGCGCGAGCGTCAGCTACAACGACCCGCACATCCCGTCGCTGCCGCGGATGCGGCACTGGCCGCACCTCGAACCGATGCACAGCACCCCGCTGACCGCGGAGTACCTCGCGGCACAGGACTGCGTGCTCATCGCGACCGACCACACCGCTTACGATTACGCGTTCATCGTGGAGCACAGCCGGCTGGTGATCGACACCCGGAACGCGACCAAACCCGTCGCCGCCGGGCGCGAGAAGATCGTCCGCGCCTAAAAAGTGGTGAGAGGGTGGTGTTGCACGAGGGGTAACGCGGTACACTCGCCTCATCGGGCGTACCGGCGCTCCGTTGGTCCGCGCCACCCGTCCACTCACTCGCTTCGGTGTGCAACATGTACAGCGCGTTCGGGCTGCTCAATTCGGAAACCAACTTCACGGTCGAAGAGGCCCAGAAACGGCTCGCCGCACAGTTCCCGGGCTTCACGGTCGCGCGCACCGGCGACCGGATCGACGTGACGAAGGGCGAATGGTGGATCGCGATGGCCCGCGTCACAGGGGATTACATCCCCGAAGAAACGAACGGGCTGATGGGGCACCTCGCGGGCGTCGAACCCGCAGAAGCCGAAGGGTTCATTGCCTCGAACGCCCGCGTCGAGGTGTGGACCGACGTACCGGACCCGTTCATGGAGCACTTCAACGATTACCTGAAGACGGTCGAGGTGCTGAAGAGCTTTACCGGCTTGCTCGCCGTGGACCCGAAAGAGCGAAACGTGCTGTAACCGCGGCGCCCGGCCCGCGTTTCCCATTCGGCCCCGGAGAGGGCACGGCCACATCTGCGGTCGTGCCCGCGCACCGCGTTCCCCGCGCCGCTCCCGCACCCCAAGACGCCCTCACGGCGCCGAACGCGAACCATTTGGACGGACGGCGTATCCAAGCAACGCGACCCGTCCGGGTGCCCCCGCCCCTCGTCACTCGGACCGCCCCAAGCCCGGGTCGGACCTGCCGACGTTGCGTTCCGCTCTCGGCCCGGTCAGTCTGACCACACAACGGCGCGGCGACACGCGAATTGGTAACCGCGCAAAGGCACCACCCGAGCGACTCGGCACCGTCACCACCTGTCGGGAACGGGTAACACCATGTCCACCGAAACCGCCCTGCTCCGCTCGATCCGCGACACGCCCGACGAAGACACGCCCCGGCTCGTCTACGCCGACTACCTCGACGAAGAGGGGCACGCCGCCCGGGCCGAGTTCATCCGCGTGCAGGTGAAACGCGCCCGGCTGCCCGAATACGACCCGCAACGCGCGCGACTGGAAGACCGCGAACACGAGTTGCTCGCCGAACATGAATGCGAGTGGCTCGGGGTGCCCCCCGACGACACGGACGAACTGACCGAGTGGGAGTTCGAGCGCGGGTTCGTCCACGAGGTGGCCGCGAGCCCCGTGTTCATGCGCGGGCCGGGTGCCGGGCTGTGCGCCGCCCACCCCGTGCGGCGGTGGCGGGTCATGTCGGGGGACACGGGCACCAACTTCCCGGCCGACCTCCGCGAGGTGGGCCAGCGCGGCTGGTTCGCGCGGCTCGAAGCCGTCGATCTCAGCGGGTGGTATCCCGATCTCGGCGAGACCGGCGGGTTCCTCGCGCGGTCCAACTTCGAGCGGCTCCGCGAACTCGACCTCACCGGGCGCGGGCCGCTCGATTCGCTGCCAGAGCTCCTGGAGTTCGCCCCGTTCCGCGACCAACTGAAGGTGCTGCGCTGCGGCGCCGCGGGCTACGACGGGCGCCTGGACCCGGTCGAGTTCGTGCGCGCGATGGGACCGAGCGCGAAGCTCGAAGAGTTCGCCGCGCCTGCCGTGATGCTCACGGCCGACGACCTCCGCGGGTTGCTCGCCGCTCCCGTGTTCGCGGAACTCCGGGCTCTCGATCTCCGGGACAACGCGATCGGCGCCGGCGGCTGGGAGGCGTTCCGCACGGCCCGGTTCCGGCTCCGCGAACTGGACATTTCCGGAACCCAGCTCGGCGGCGCCCTGGGACAACTGCTCCAGTGCGCCACATTGAGCGAGCTGCGCCGGCTCCACCTGAACCGCGCCGGCCTCGATGAGGAATCGGTACAGGCGCTCGCGGGGTCGAAGTTCTGGTCCCAAGCAGAAGAGTTGCGCATCCCCGCCGGGGTGCAGTGGAACAACGACGGGTACGACGACGAAGGCGCGGACGCCCCCCCGGCACCAGCGGCACCTGTCGCTCTGGATGCGCTGTTCGCGGCGGCGGGTTCGAGCCACCTGCGGGTTCTGGACATCATGGGAAACGCCATCCGGGATGCGGGCGTCGCGCGGTTGTGCGCGGCCCCGTGGGCCGGGGCACTTGCGTACCTCGATCTGTCGCAAAATTACCTCACGGATGAGGCGCTGCGGCTGCTCGCGCGGTGCGGGAAGTTCAAGAACCTGCACACGCTCCACCTGAACAGCAACAGCGTGTACCAGCAGGACGGCGCGGCCCCGCACGAGTCCGTTACCGACGCCGGGTTGCGCGCGCTCGCGGACAGCCCGGACCTCGCGAACCTGCGGGTGCTCTCGCTCAGCGGGACGCGGATCACCGCCGCGGGCGTGGAAGCGGTCCTCCACTCGCCCCACTGGAAGCTCAGCGGGCTGCGGCTCTCGCAGTGCCAGCTCCGCCGGGATGTCGTCGAGGTGCTGGCCGCCGCGCCGCAGCTGGCGCGGCTCCAGGTTCTCGATCTGGGCCAGAACGACGACATCACCATCGACCACCTCCGGCCGCTGGCCGAGTCCGAGTACCTGTCGCCACAAACGGAACTGGACATCCGCGGCATTTACGCCGCCGGTTCCGCGGTCCGCGCGGCGCTGGCCGCGCGCCTGGGCCGGCGGCTCAGCGTGTGAGCCGCTCAACAAACTCAAGACAGCTCAGCATCGACGGCCGTTGTTGAGTGGTGTACTTTAAGACGACACGTGGAGAGCCGCGGAGGGTTCGAGAAGCCACCAGATCGCCGGTCGATCGCTCGGTCAGCCATGCGTAGGATTTGAGCGGGGTGCAGTTTTCCTAGTTGGTCATGCACGCAAATTGGGGAACTGATGCTCCCAACAAACGAAGATGACCCGCTCCGAATTTCTGGCCCCGGAGCCGATTCGGTACCCACGGAAGCGACGCAGCTCCGCTCGGGGCTCCCGCCCGTTCCGGTGCCGGCGACCGGTTCCGGCGCGCCACAACCGGCCGACGGAAGCGACCTGCCCAACACGGACCACGCGACGCTCGTTTCCACCCGGCGCGATTTCGGCGCGACGCATTCGTGGCCCGCGGTGCCCGGCTACGAAATCGAGTGCGTTCTCGGGCGCGGCGGTCTGGGGGTGGTGTACAAAGCACGGCACCTGACCCTGAAACGGACCGTGGCGCTCAAGATGATGCTCTCCGGCGGCCACTCCGGGCCGAGCGAACTCGCCCGCTTCAGCATCGAGGCGGAAACGGTGGCGCGCCTCCAGCACCCCAACATCGTCCAGATCCACGAGGTCGGAGCGGCCGACGGGCACCCGTATTGCGCGCTGGAATTCGTCGCGGGCGGCACCCTCGCCGACCAGCTCAAGGGGCGGCCGGTGCCCGCCGGCGAAGCCGCCGCTCTCGTTAGAACCCTGGCGCGGGCGATGCAACTGGCCCACAGCCGAAACGTCGTCCACCGGGACCTGAAACCGGCCAACATTCTGCTGCAACGAGAGGAACGCGGGCGACCGATTCCCGACCGCCGGGGGGCCAAAGACGAGCCCGATCAGGACCGCTCGGGCACCTCTTGCGTCCTTCATTCTTCGCTCTTCGTTCCGAAGATCGCCGACTTCGGTTTGGCACGCCAGTTGGACCGCGACAGCGGCCAGACGCAAGCCGGGATGGTGATGGGAACGCCGGCGTACATGGCCCCGGAACAGGCGGCCGGCCGGGCCAACGAAGCCGGGCCGGCCGCGGACGTGTACGCCCTTGGCGCGGTCCTGTACGAGTGCCTGACCGGTCGCCCGCCGTTCCAGTGCGCGTCGATGGTCGAGACGCTCGATCAGGTGCGGACGCAGGAGCCGGTCCCCCCATCCCGTGTGCGGGGGGCCGTCCCGCTGGACCTCGAAACGATCTGCCTGAAGTGCCTGCGCAAGAAACCGGAGAAGCGCTATGCGTCGGCCGCCGAGCTTGCCGACGAGTTGGCCCGGTATCAAAACGGCGAACCCATTCTGGC
>DASWYH010001273.1:0-11601 GCA_036405095.1 Gemmata sp.
CGCGCCGTGGGCTGCTGGGCCGTCTCCGCAACCGCTGATCGGGTCGCGCGGACACGAAGCGCCCGGGGCACACGGAACCGAGTGTGCCCCGGGCGCTTCTCCGCGCGGTCCCGTTTTGACACCCGCCCAGAGCCTCGAAGAGTCGGACACGTAATTCCGGCGCGCGTACCCGGATCAGCACCCCCAATTTGGTTTCTCTATGTCACTCCCGCCCCCGCTCTGGCTCCGCAACGGCCGCGTCATCGACCCGAGCTGCGGTCTCGATCAGGTCACCGACCTCTGGCTCATCGATGGGAAAGTCGCCGGCACCGGGGCGCGCCCCGCGACCCTTTCGGGCGAGGTGCGGGCGCTCGACTGCACGGGCCTGATCGTGGCCCCCGGGCTCATTGACATGCACGTCCACCTGCGCGAGCCGGGGCGCGAGGAGGACGAGACCATCGCCACCGGCACCGCCGCGGCGGTCGCGGGCGGGGTCACCTCGGTCGCGTGCATGCCGAACACCGAGCCCGCGCTGGACACGCGCATGGCCGTGGAGTTCGTGATCCACCAGGCCGAGCGCGCCGGCTTCTGTAACGTCTTCCCGATCGGCGCGGTCACGAAGGAGCGGGCCGGGAAAGAGCTCGCCGAACTCGGGGGGCTGGCCGAGGGCGGCGCGGTCGCGTTCACCGACGACGGCGCCCCGGTGTACTCCGCGGAGATCATGCGGCGGGCGCTCGAATACTGCAAGATGTTCGGCAAGGCGGTGCTGGTCCACGCCGAGATCCTCGAACTCACGCAGGGCGGCGTGATGAACGAGGGGCTCGTGAGCACGCAGTTGGGGTTGCGCGGGATGCCGGGCGTGGCCGAAGACATCATGATCTACCGCGACATCGTGCTCGCGGAGCTGACCGGCGGGAAGGTTCACATTTTGCACGTTTCGACGGCGGGCGGCGTCGACCTGATCCGCCAGGGGCGCAAGAAGGCGGACGGGCTGACGGCCGCCGGGAAGCCGTCGTTCTGGATCAGCGGCGAGGCGTGCCCGCACCACTTCATCCTCACCGACGAGGCGCTCCGGTCGTTCGACAGCAACTTCAAGATGTCCCCCCCGTTGCGCACCGAGGCCGACCGGCGCGCGATTCTGGACGGCTTGAAGGACGACACGCTCACGGTGCTCGCGACCGACCACGCCCCGCACGCGCCGGAGAAAAAGGAGCGCGAACTCGATCAGGCGCCGAACGGGATTCTGGGGCTGGAAACGTTTCTCCCTCTGTGCGTGACGCACCTGATCGAGCCGGGCCACTTAACGTGGCCCCAGATGCTCGCGAAGATGACGTGCAACCCCGCCGCGGTGCTGGGCATCGACCGGGGGACGCTCCAAACCGGCAAGCCCGCGGACGTGACCGTCATTGATCCGAAAGAGCGGTGGACGTTTGACAAGGGGGCATCAAAGTCCAAGAGCCTGAACACTCCTTTCCATGGAACCGAGTTGACGGGGCGCGCGGTGGCAACGATCGTCGGTGGCGCGGTGAAGATGTCCCGTATGGGGGCGCCTGCCCCCCGGTCGTAACACCTCGGGCCAGCGGCCCGGGGCTCGTGCTCATTAGCTGACGCATCCGGGCGCAAGCGGGTCACTTGCCTCAACGCGGCCAAACTCCCGGCACCGGATCGGTCGCCGGGTACAGGCCCCAGACCCACCGACGGCGTGGCGCCGCTCCCGTTGCCGCTTGCGCCGTGCGGCTCACGCGAAGCGAGTCGGGTTCCGGTTCCAATGCGTCGCGACCGACTCGAACCGGCCGATGATCTCATCGGGGACGGAGCGCCCCGGGCAGGGCAGCCCGGAAAAGGTGTATACTAATGGACGAGGACAACGGACCGAGGACCACCAACGAATGACCGCTCGCCGCAAAGCACCGGTCCCGCTTCCGCCGCTCGACGGGCCGTTCGTCGCGATCGACTTCGAGACCGCAGATTACGGTCTGGATAGCGCCTGCGCGATTGGCCTGGCGCGCGTCGAAGGTGACAAGGTCGTTCGCCGCGAAGCCATCCTGATCCGCCCGCCCCGCGCGCGTGTCATGTTCACCGACATTCACGGTATCACCTGGGCGATGGTGCGGGACGCGAGCCCTTTTAAAGACGTGTGGGCGCAGGTGGCGCCGGTGCTGGAGGGCGCGAAGTTCCTGGCCGCGCACAACGCATCGTTCGACCGCCGGGTGCTACAAGCGTGCTGTGTGGCTGCCGGCGTGGATGCGCCAGCGCTACCGTTCGTGTGTACGGTGCAAATCGCGCGTCGGAAATGGGCGCTGAAGCCCGCGAACCTGCCCGAAGTGTGCCGGCGGCTCGGCATCGGCCTCATTCACCACCACGCGGGTTCCGACGCCGAAGCGTGCGCGCGAATCGTGATCGCCGCGTCCTCCTCCGGTGGCGCCACTCGGTTGAACGGTGGCGCCGAAGCCGCGGGCTGAGCTGATCCCAGTAGTTTCAAGTGGTCAGTGATCGCTGACCACTGACCACTTAAAGCGCGAAGGAAGCACCGGGTTTTGAAGGGCACACGGGATGATCTTCTCTCCGGACTGAGCACGGACCACTGGCCACTTGAAACTACTGGAACCGCTACAGGTCCCAGTCCCAAAGCAGAATCTGGCCGCGCGTCGTGCCGGCCGCGGCGAGGTGCCCGTCGGGCGAGAACGAGAGGCACGTCAGCCGCCCGACCTTCCAGGCGAACTCGCGCTGCTTCACCCACCCCGCGGTGTCCCACACCTGAACGGTTTCATTTTCGACGGTCGCGAGGTAATCCCCGCGCGCGGAGAACTGAAACCGCGGCAGTTCCTTGTCTGCGAGGGAAATGGAAACCACAGGGGTCCCGGTATCGGCTTCGATCACCTGAACCCCCTCGTACTGCACCCCGCCCGCGATGAGTTCTCCGCTCGGCGACCACCGGAGCACATCGCCCCACAACAGCCCTTCGAGAACACAGGCGCCGGTCGATACGTCGAACACCCCCGCGTTGGTTGCGAGGAAGCGGCCCGCTGGGTCAAACGCGAGCCCGGAGAATGCTCCTCCGTCCGACGTGTGGTACAGAACCTGTCCGCTCTGGGTCGCGAGATCCCAGAGGTGCAACCCCGTACCGAACGGCTCAGCGCTCCAAACGTTCGCGGCTACCAAATCACCTGTGGCCGCGAGTTCGGACCCGTACTCGGCGAAACCGCGTCCGACGAGCGCGGCGCACCGATACCGCGCCCCGATGTCCCAAATCTCGATACCTGCGGCCGCGGATCGACAAATGAGGTGCTGCCCACCGCCCGTAAATGCGAGCCGATCGAACCCGTCGGGCACGTCCCGGCGGGTCTGGAACTGGTTCCGCTCCGCGATCTGAACCAGAACGGTCCCGGCGCCGGTGGTTACGTCCCAGACGCGCACGGTACCGTCGAGAGAATTCGACGCCAGTGAGCGCCCGTCGGGCGCGAATGCGATATCAAAAACGCGCAAAGCGTGGCCGTTCAGAAGTCGCATCGCTCGCTCTGTGGCGCGCGGCCGTCCCGGCCGCTTCGGTCGCACCTGCGGAACAGGTTCGGTTTGTGAAGAACCGCGGCGCAACACCTTCAGGGGACCAAAGCGGCCGGGACGGCCGCGCGCCACAGAGCGAAGTCGCTCACGCACGCCAACCCAGCACGATTTCCAGCGCGGGCACGCCACCCCTCCAGGCGCCCGACGGGTCTTCGAGCGCGAGCCGCACCGGCTGGTTCGCGTCCCGGCGCAGGTTCAGCGGGCGCCGACCGCCGAGCCGCAGGATGTCCGCGACCTTGACGCGCGCACGCGGCGCGGCGAGGTCGCCCACGAATAGGAGCAGCGTCAGTTCGGGGTCGGTGGTGTCGGCCGTGGTGCTCTTGTCACCGAACGCGATCGATAGGAACGTGAACTGCCCGGCGCCGCCGGTCGCGGAGTCGTACAGCACGGCGCCATCCGCAGGGCTGTGCCGTCCCGCTTTCACGGAAACGAGCACATCGCCCGAGGGCGGAGACACGCTCTCGCGACGCTGCCCACGAGCGGATGTCTCGCGCAGTCGGTCGATCATTTCTGGTGTCAGCTTGGTAGACGCGCCCCCGGGCGCGGGCGGCGAAGCCACGACGCGCATTCTCGCCATTGACGGTGCCGGCAGCGGCGGCCGCGCCAGCGCATCAAAATCCGTTGCGCTAACCGCTGGAAGCGGAGGCGCCGGCGGGGCTGCCGGCGCACTCATTCGTTTCATGACCATTCCGGCCGCGAGCACAACTGTTGCGAATCCATTTGACCACCCGGCCGGCAACCCGTTCGCCACCGCGACCGTACCCGTCACCGGCTGTCCGGCTTCCGACCGCACCGCAACGAACGCGGTTTCCGAACTCGGCACGCCCGCGGCCAACGACTCGCGCACCAGGAGCTTGCGAACGGCTTCCTTGGCCGATTCGCTCGCGTTTTCGGCGAACACCTTCTCTTCGCCGAGGTCCGCAACCTCGTACCCGAGGCGCGTAACCTGCGTGCGCAACTCTTCGCCGCGGGTGCCGCCGGTGAGCAGGTATTCGAGCCGGCGCACACGGTCCGCGCCGAAAAACGCCTTCAGTTTCTGCGTTGCGCCCGCGAAGTCGGCGTGAACCTCTGCGACCACATCGGCCCCGGTGCGCAGCTTGAAGCTCAGGGGACCGGTGCCGAGCGGCACACGACCGAGCACCCACACCGGACGGCCCGCCGGGAGATCGCCCACATCGACGGCGCTTGTCGGGCCGGGCACCACCAGCGCCACCGAGCGCCCGGTCGCCTCGGCCCCGACCCGGTTCACTTCGAGCGTTAAGCCGGTGAGCACCGGCGCGGACCAGTCCGCGAGCACCTCATCGAGTGCGGTGGTCACGTCGTCCTCGTCCGGGTTGCTCGTGAGGAACCGCGACACGCCCCCGCCCCGTTCCGCCAACTCCGAGGCGAGCGCCGCGTTGGGCGCCGCGTCGATGCACAGCACGCTGATGCGCCGGCGGCTGGGCTTCTCGGATTCGAGATCGGCCAGGCGCAAGATGCGCCCGGCGTCGCTCACCTCCGCGTCGGTGAGGAGCAGGACGTGGCGCGCCGGCGTATCGGCGCTCCGGGAGCGGCCGAGCGCCTGTTCGAGCGCGACGCCCAGTTCGGTCCCGCCCTGATCGCGGTTCTGTTTGAGGAACGCAATGGCCGCGCGCACGTTCTCGGGGGTGGCTTTGCAGGTCCGCTCGCCGAACCACTTCGTGGTGCTGTGGAACAGGCCCAGCGCAAAGGAGTCGTGTTCGCTGAGCCCCGCGAGGAAGCGCTCGACGGCCCAGTCCGCCGCTTCCCATTTCGCGCCGCCCATCGAACCGGAATGGTCCACCAGCAGCACCACCTCGCGCGACACCTTCTTCGCATCGGCGAACTTCGGCGGCGCGCAGAGCGCAAGGAAGTACGCCTTGTCGGTCTCGGGGTCGGCCTGGGTCCACACGCGCAGCCCGCTCCGCGTTTCTTCGGCTTTCGCGCGCCAGGTGAGTACACAATCGCGGTCCGGGATCACCTCGCCCTCGCGCAGTTGCACGCGGTCCCCGTTCACCGTGAGCGCGTGTGTGCCGCTCGTGACGCGCTCGGCGTCAGCAAAGGTGAGGTTCAGTGCGAACCGGTGGCCGGGGTCGCGCAGGAGCGCGAGCGGTTGACCGTCCGCGTGCCGGGAGCCGGTCTCGTCGGCGCGAACGTACCGGGGTGCGGTCGTGAGCGGCACGCGCAGCGACCAACCCGCGCCTTCGGCCTTCGCCACCTGGGCGTAGTCGGTGCGAACAACGATCTCTTCGCCCGCGCGAATCCCGGCGACCGACAGCGTGAACACGTCGGGCGATTCGCGGGTCACGAGCGCCGCCTGCCGGCCCGACTTCTTGGCGGCGTTGTAATCGCCTTCGGCTTTTTCGCGCTCCTTGAGTTCGGTCTGAATCTCGGCGCTGCCGAACCGCACCTTCACCCCGGTCACGGCCGCGTCGCCGGGGAGCGGGAAGCGGTACACGGCTTCGATCGCCCCCGGAACTTGATCGGGAAGCGCAAAGGTCTGTGCCAGCGTGAGCACCGCGAGCGGCCCGGTGACGGTGCCCGTCAGTTCGGTGCGCTTCAGCGGTACGAACTGACGCGGCGCGCCCGCGGTGGGCGGTTCGCCGGTGACTTCGAGAACCCCGAACCCGTCCGGCCGCGAGTTGTAGAAATTCTGTGCGTTGAGCATGTCTGCCTCGGTTCTTGGCGTGTGAGTAAAGTGAAACGTTCGGCTCGACACCACTTCGGACAGGATTCTCACGAATTCGCGGACCCGCTCCCGGTCTTGAGGAAGAAAGGTGATGATTTGCGGCACGCGCTCGGCCGGGACGGCGAATCCCGGAGTTCGCGTCGTGCGCGTCCCATGATACACCCGACACGCGCCGCCGGGGCGCAGGTTCGCGGTTACGCGCCGGCGGGCGGGCGCATCAGCACGATGAACCGCTCGACCCCGGTCAAGAACATCTGCACCGCGATCGCCACCAGCACCATGCCCATGAGGCGCTCCAGTGCCGTTAACCCGCGCTGGCCCAGGACGTGCCGCAGCCGCGCACCGAGGGAAACGATTACGGCCACCCCGAACCACGCGAGGGTGACCGCGCCGAGCCACTCGGGCCACCGGTGCGGTTCGCAGCTCATGAGGAGCAGTTCCACCGCGATCACCGACGGCCCGGCCACATATGGGATCGCGAGCGGGACAATAAACGGCTCGCTATCGACTTCCTCCTGAAGCGGGCGCTCCGGCGACGGGAACACCATTCGCACCGCGATCAGAAACAGGATCACCCCGCCGGAGATCGAGAGCGCCGGTTCGGAAATGCGCATCGCGGCCAGCAAAAACTGCCCGGCGAACAGGAACACAACCATCACGACGTATGCGATGACCAGTTCGCGCCGGATCACGTAGTTCTGGCGCTCGGGCCTGGCGTGTTTGAGCGCGGCGAGGAAGAACGGGATGTTCCCGAGCGGGTCCATCACAAGGAACAGCAGCACCGCGGCGGCACCCATGACTTCGCCCTTCGAGAGACGGTCGCGACCACCCCCGTTATATTGTGGCGAACGCGGGTCTACCGCCGCTCGGTTTTGAACGGCTGCGCGGCGAGGAACGGGCGCGTTTCCGGCTTCGCGTCTTGGTGCCGGAGGTTCAACAGCGCCTGCCACGGGATCACGAAATCGTCGCGGGTGGTGCCCGCAGTGCGCCGGGGGCTCTCGCGCGGGCGGTGGTCGATGCCCTTTTGAGCCGGGAGGTAACACGCCGCGGAGCCGACGTTCTTCCAGCCGTCGGTTGTGCCAACGAGCGGAGCGACCAGCACCGCGGCGCCGAGTTCCACGGCTCGCGCCGATGCGGTACGTAGCACGCGCGCCGCGCCGTCTTCGTCCGCCGTCGCGGTCGGCGCAAGGATCAGGTGGACGTCTTCCTTTTTCAGCGCGGCGGACACTTCGGGCATCTCCAGGGTGAAGCACACGAGCACCGCCACGCGCCCGCCGCGGAACTCGAACACCGGCAACACCGAACCGGGTTCGATGGGCGGCTCTTCAACCCGTTCGCCCGGTGTCGGGTGGACCTTGTCAACAAAGTGCCACGTGCCATTCAGCAGCACCGGCGAGCGGTTGCGCGCGTGTTTCCAGCCGTTCTCCTGGTGCGCGTAGCTGCCAAGGCACACGAGCATCCCGGGCGCGGTGGCGGCCTTCACGGCGGGGAGGAGCGCGGCACTCACGCGCCGGGTGCCCCACTCGTGCGGGCGCTCGTCGGGTGCGTAGGCGAGTAACCCGCTGGCGAACAGTTCCGGCCACACCAGCACGTCCACGCCGGCCGCGGATGCGTCGCGCACCTCGTGAACCACGCGCGCGATCCATTCGGATTCTGTGGGCGGGTGGAACCCGATGTCCCACGACACCGCGCGGGCCTTCAGCGTTCCCGCGGCCGGCGGTTCGGGCGCGGCACCGGTAACCGGGCGCGCGGACTCGCGCCGGCACGCCAGGCTCACCAGAAGCGCCGCGACCAGCACCGCCGCGACGAACACGAGCGCGTATCGCATCTCCCCGGGCCTCGTTAGCCGGCGCGCTGGGGCGGGGTGAGTTCGTACACCGCGACCGGGCGCGCGTCGGCCGGGTCTCCGATCGACCAGCGCGAGTGGGCCGCGCGCCACCCGGCCGCTTCGAGGCGCTCCAACAAGGGGCGGCTCGCGGTTCGGAACGGGTCGGCGATCAGCACCCGCCCGCCCGGCGCGAGGTTCCCCTCGAAGATGCGCTTCAGGTTTTCGTGCAGCGTGTCGGCGTACAGCACGTCCGAACCGACGATCCAGTCGTACCGCCCGGGGTCGTCCCACGCGGTCCAGTCGGCAACGCGGTACTCGATCCCGGCGATCCGGTTCCGCGTCCCGTTCACCCGACAGAGGTGAAGGGCCAATTCGTTCTGATCGGTCTGCACCACCGACGCTCCGAGGGACGCGGCCACGATCCCGGGTAACCCGGTCCCGGCACCGAGTTCCAGAACGGAGCGCGTGCGGAACTCGGAACCGCGGGTCGCGATTTCGTGCGCCAGCGCAATGGCTGCCGGCCACAGCGCCGCACCGTAGGGGATGAGGTTGTCCGGGTCGGTCACGAACTGCTCTTCCGTCGCGCGATCCAGAATCGCGGCGGCGTGCAGCACGGACCACTCGCGCCCGCCGACCCCGAGCTTGCACTCGGCGAGCGGGAGGTCGCCGGCGGTCGTGCTGAGTACCGGCGCGTGCGTGGGTCGGGTCATCATCGGCCGTGTGGTTGGCGCCCTGGTTCGGCGGGTTGCTGGACAGGGGGAGTGTAGCCCGCCGGGCGCAGAAGGCGACGGCCGCACGGCTCCAACAGGCGCGCGCCCGCCGCAGGAACCGCGGTCCGATCGCTCTTTGCTCGGCTGAGGTGGGGTCCGCACCGGGCGTCACGCGCGGAAGCGGCCGAAAAGGATGGTCAGGAAGAACTCGTGCCGGGCGCCGCCGTCGAGCTTCGTCTGTGACAGGTCGGTGTACGGGGACGAGATGCACAGGTACGGGTCGCTCTTGAGCCACTCGTCTCCCTCCTTGAAGTGCGCGTACGCGCCATCGTGCTTGCGCCGGCCGGCGTAGACGAACGCCTGGCGGTGCTCGCCGCCGACCGGGTTCACGTACTCGACCAGGAAGCTCGACGGGTTCGCGGGCCCGAGCCGCTGGGCCCCGGTGAACAGCATGTAGTGCCCGGTCAGCTTCTTCCACTTCCCGTCGCGCGCCCCGTAGGAATCAATGGACATCAGCACCGGCACCCCGCGCGACAGCGACGCGACCAGCGCGCCGTTCACCCGCTTCACGAACGCCGGGTTCGGTTCCCCGGTGTTGCGCGTCGCGTACAGCACGTCGAGCGCGGGCACGTCGAAGTCGGTGGCCACGGCCGCGCACAGGCGCGCCAGGTTCGGGTCGTCGATCCCGGTCCGGTTGCTGTACCGGGCCTTGCCGCCGGCGCCGGTGGGCGAGCAGTACCTCGCGGTGAGCTGCTTGAGGGTGCCCGCGTCGGTCCCGGCGTCCAGTCGCGCGTACACCTTGCGGTACGGCTCCGGCCCGAACTTCAGCAGGTTCAACAGCGACACCGGGCCGCACCCTGGTGTGTCGCCCTGATCAACGGCCCGGGACAGGTCCGCGTCGATACGCACGACCTCGGTACTCGGTGCGGGCCGCTTCGTGTCCGCTTTCGGCGGTTCGTCGGCACCGGCGCCCCCGAAGGCGAACGGAACGGCGCCCGCGAAGAGCAGGGCGAGCAAGGGGCGTGCGGGCATTGCGGTCTCCTTGTCGGGCACGGGCGGTTCGGGCGAGGGGCGCAGTTGTCCGGTTCGCGCGAGTCGGTCGAACCGGTTCGTCCGGCGGGGCGGGAGCGCACGGATGGCGCCTCTGCCGACGAGAACGCGGCCGGAAAATCAGAACGACATTTTGGCCCCGCGCGCGGGGCGCGTCAATAAGTTCGTCCGCCCGTTGCACCGCCCGCGCGGGCGGGGTAAGTTCAGCGGCAACTCTTCGAGGGCTCATCATGCGTTCTCCCGCGTTCTCCCGCCGGAACCTCCTCCGCGCCGCCGGGCTGTCGCCGCTCGCGCTCGGCTCCGGCGCCCGCGCCGCACGCGCGCAAGAGCCGCGCCCCGCGCCGGCCCTCGTCCCGCTGAACCGCTTCCCGCGGACCGTTCAAGAGTGGTTCGTTGAGCAGGTGCGCGCGGCCGAGCGGCTCGGCCACGAGCGGCGCGCGAAGCTCAAGACCAGGGCCGACGCCGAAGAGTACGTGCGCGAGGTGCGGGCGAAGGTCGCAAAGTGCTTCGGGCCGTTTCCCGAGAAGACGCCGCTCAACGCGCGAGTGACCGGCACGCTGAAGCGCGACACCTACGACATCGAGAAGGTGATCTTCGAGAGCCGGCCCGGGTTTTTCGTCACCGCGAACCTGTACGTTCCGCACGCCGCGAGAACCAAGAAGTGCCCCGGCGTGGTCGGCACCTGCGGGCACTCCCACAACGGCAAGGCCGAACCCGCGTACCAGTCGTTCAGCCAGGGGCTGGCCCGGATGGGTTACGTGGTGCTCATCTTCGACCCCATCGGGCAAGGCGAGCGCGTGCAGTATGCGCACGTCGAGAAGCCGGCGCGGCCCGGGGTTGGTGTGGGCGAGCACCTGCTCGCGGGCAACCAGCAGTTCCTCGTCGGCGAGTTCTTCGGGAGCTGGCGCGCCTGGGACGGTGTCCGCGCGCTCGATTACCTGCTCACGCGGCCGGAGGTCGATCCGAAGCACGTCGGGGTCACGGGCAACAGCGGCGGCGGGACCATGACGACCTGGTTGTGCGGGGTCGAACCGCGCTGGACGATGGCCGCGCCTTCGTGTTTCGTGACCACCTTCCGCCGCAACCTGGAAAACGAGCTCCCGGCCGACACGGAGCAGTGCCCCCCGCACGCGCTGGCTCTCGGGCTGGACCACGCGGACTTCCTCGCGTGCCTGGCGCCGAAACCGGTTGCGATCCTCGCGAAGGAAAAGGACTTCTTCGACGCCCGCGGCGCGGAAGAAGCGTTCTCGCGGCTCAAGCACCTCTACAAGTTGCTCGGCGCGGAAGAGAACGTGAAGCTGCACATCGGCCCGACCGGTCACGGGTACACGGTCGAGAACCGCGAAGCCATGTACCGGTGGTTCAACACGGTAACGGGCGCTTCTGAGCTGAAGACCGAACCGAAGCTGACCATCGAGAAAGAGGACGATTTGTTCGCGGCCCCCAAGGGGCAGGTGAGCGAACTGAAATCGCGCACGGTGTTTTCGTTCACCGCTGGGCGCGCGCAGGGGCTCGGCGCGAAACGTGTTCCGCAAGCCGCCGAGGCGCTCAGAATGCGCGTCGCGGACGCACTGAAGTTGCCCGAGCGCGCGGGCGTTCCGGAGTACCGCATCTTGCGGCCGGGGGGCGATCGCAAGTACCCCCGGCGGTTCGCCACGACGTACGCGATCGAAACCGAGAAGCCGGCGGTAGCGGTCGTGTACCGCTTGAGCGACCAACAGCACCTGTCGCGCCCCCCGAAGGACACCGGCGGCGCGATCCTGTACGTTTCGCACCACTCGGCG
>DASWYH010001274.1:0-10216 GCA_036405095.1 Gemmata sp.
CGCCACCGGCCTCGCCGTGGCCCGGCCCGACCTCGACGTCTGGGTCATCGGCGGCGACGGCGACATGCTGTCGATCGGCGGCAACCACCTGATCCACGCGCTGCGGCGGAACGTGGACATCAAGGTGCTGCTGTTCAACAACGAGATCTACGGGCTCACGAAGGGCCAGTACTCGCCGGCGAGCCGGCTGGGCACGTCCAGCAAGACCAGCCCGGGCGGGTCGTTCGAGACGCCGGTCCGGCCGCTGTCGGTGGCGCTGGCCGCCGAGGCCACGTTCGTGGCCCGCACCGTGGACGTGGACGTGCAGCACCTCGTCGCGACGCTCCAGAAGGCCGCGGCCCACAAGGGCAGCGCGTTCGTCGAGATCTACCAGAACTGCGTGATCTTCAACCCCGACGTGTACGACTACGCCAGCAACAAGGCGGTGAAGGCCGACAACGTGCTGTACCTCGAGCACGGCAAGCCGCTGCTGTTCGGCAAGGACAAGAACAAGGGCATCCGGCTCAACGGGCTCAAGCCGGAAGTGGTCACCGTCGGGAAGGACTGCCAGGTCGATGACCTGCTCACCCACGACGAGGCGAGCGAGGAGCCGACGCTGGCGTACCTGTTGAGCCGGTTCGCGCACGACCCGCGGAACCCGAACTCGTTCCCGGAACCGCTGGGGGTGTTCCGCAGCGTCCGGAAGCCGACCTACGAGGAGCAACTCGACAACCGCATCAAGGACGCGACACAAAAGAAGGGGCCGGGGCGGATCGAGGAGTTGTTCAAGGCCGAAGACGTGTGGACCGTGCAGTAGCGCCGAACCGGCGGACATCGCCGCACCAGTCCCTAGAGCGTGAACGCCCCCGGCACAGCGATCGCCGAGCCGGGGGCGTTTACGCTCCGCACTTCACTTCGGGCCATTACCCCACTTGCGGGCGCAGGCGGCTCCGAGCGGGTTGAAGAAGACGCTCGCACGACAAGACACGAAACGGGCCGAACGACGCCCGGCGTCACGGCTGAGGCGAGCGCGCCGGCACGGTGCCCCCGGCCGGCTGAATCGTGCTTGCTCCGCCCCCAGTAGCGCCGCGCTTGCGGTACGTGATCTGGTACTCGGTGGTGTTGGTGCTGGTGACCATTCCGTTCGTGCTGATCCGCTCGCCCGGCATGTTCGGCTGCTTCTTGTTGGGCGTCATCTGGGTCTGCGTTTCCTGGTTGTTCATGACCCGAGAGCCGGTGACGACTTCGCGCTCGTCAACGATCTCAAAATCCGGCCCAACGTGCTTCCGCATCAGTTCCTCCGCCTCTTGGCGGTAACGGAACGGGGGGCTGTTTGTGTTGGAGGGGATCGCAACCACCCCCGAGTCCCCTTGTTTCGAGACGTACCGGGCGGACGCGCACCCCATCAGGTTCGTCACGCACCCCAAGACAAATACGATGGCAACTGTGCGACCCATAACATCCCCCCGGACGAAGCCCCCCGGCCCCAATGGCTGCGCGGGATACCGTCGCGGGGCGGTAAAATCAACGCGGCTTCGCGGCGGCGCTGTCCGGCGGGTGCGGTGCTTCGTATTCCGACTTTAACGACTTTCGCCGTTGCGACCTCCGCCCATCGAGTGCCCCGCGACCAGGAACGATGTACTGCCCCGCCTGCGACTACCGCAAGAACGCCCTCGGCGCGGATGCGTGCGGCAACTGCGGGTTGCCGCTCACGCGCCTGGACGCCCCGGCGCCGAACGGACCGGTCGAGGCCAGCCTGATGCGGGAGCCGGTGTCGGTACTGGACCCGCGCCCGCCGATCACGGTGGGCGCGGGAGCGACTCTCGGCGACGCGGTGCGACAGATGATCGACGGGCGCACCGGGGCCGTCCTCGTGACCGGTCCCGGGGGCGAACTGGTCGGCATCCTCACCGAGCGCGATTACCTGACCAAAGTTGCCGGGGCGCCGGACTTCGGCGCGCTCCCGGTGGCGCGGTTCATGACCTCGGCCCCGGAAACGGTCGCGCCGACGGACACGCTCGCGTTCGCGCTGGGCAAGATGGACGCCGGCGGTTACCGGCACCTGCCCGTTGTTGAGGCGGGGCGACCCGTTGGGGTCATTTCCGTGCGCGACATTTTGCGCCACATCACAACTGTTTGCCCGGAGGGGTAATTGGCAGGCGGCTCGCGCGGCGATTTATGCGAAGTTTATGAAAAAACAATTGACATCCGCGTGCCCGAGTCGAAAATAAGTCTTCGACGGGGAAGCCTCCAACACAGTTGACGACTCGCAAACTGTGGCTGACTCGCAATCAGTCACCGATTGACCGCCAACTCCTATCCCCGTCCGGGCGCTTCTCCTTGCGCCGAACTTTAATTTTTTGTACCGCCGGCACCACCGGCACCACCGAAATTGCTCGGCGTACGCCGGAAGTCGATCCTTCCATCACGTACCTGTGCGCCGGGTGATTTCTCAGACGGAGTATCCGTCCATGGCCCCCGTGCGCACCGATCGGAGCCCTCGCGGCTTCACCCTCATTGAGCTGTTGGTGGTGATCGCGATTATTGCGATCCTCATCGGCCTCCTGCTCCCCGCCGTTCAGAAGGTCCGCGAGGCCGCGGCCCGGATGACCTGCTCCAACAACATGAAGCAGATCGGGCTGGCGGCCCACAATTTCCAGGGTGCGAAGGGGTATCTGCCGGCCGGGGTCTACGGCGACCCGCCGGACGGCTCGTCGCCGTCCCAAACGTACCAGTACTACGGCGTCCTGGCTCAGCTCCTGCCGTACATGGAACAGGACAACATCTACAAACTCTTCAGCAGCATCTTCGTTGAAGATGTCACCTCGAAGGGCGCAGGACCGTGGTGGACCCAAGGCGCTTCATTTACAGCCGCGCAGTACAAGATCAAGACGTTCCTCTGCCCGTCTGATGGCGGGCAGGACAGCGTGACGAGCGGGACGTTCCTCATCGTGTACCCGTACTCCTGTGGCTCCGGTTGCGGGACCGCAACCGGGATCTATTACCCGGTCAGCTCCGTTTCCGCCAGCACCCTCGGCAAGACGAACTACGTCGGCGTCTCCGGCGGCATCGGGCACATCGGGAACGGGTGGGACACGTGGCGCGGGCCGTTCACGACGCAATCGAAGAACCGGCTGGAAACGATCAGTGACGGCACGTCCCAAACGCTGTTCTTCGGCGAATCGCTCGGTGGTTCCGATGGGGGCACCCGTGACTTCTCGTTCGCGTGGATGGGGGCCGGCCAGATGCCCGCGGCCTACGGCATCCCGGCGAGCGGCGCCTCTTGGTATCACTTCAGCAGCCGGCACACCGGGACCGTCAATTTCGTGTACGGGGACGGCGCGGTTCGCTCCGTCCGCAAGGGGTGCGACACCCGCATCCTGCGATCGGCCGTCGGTGGCTTCGACGGCGAGGTGTACGATTCGAGCGCGATCGGCAACTGACGCGCAGATGTAAACCCAACAACCTTCGAGGACCTCCTATGCGCTGGCGCCTGTTGATACTCGGTACGTTCCTGCTCGGCGCGGCGGTCGGCTGCGACAGCAAAAAGACCGAAGCCCCAAAAGACCCGGTCCCGCCACCGAAGGAGCGGCCGAGTGGGGCCGGCATCGGGGGGGGCTCAAAAGGCGCGAACACGCCCCAGGCGCCGGGCTCGCCGCAGATGAAACCCTGACCGCTCGTCGGGTCCGGACCGGCGACCGAATACGAACGGCTCACCCAGCGGGTGAGCCGTTCGGCTTTTATGGGGCCTCGGGCATATGAGCGGTTCCAAAAATAGTTGCGCGTCCGCGACAATTGCAACGATAAATCAGTAAGCGGAAATCGTCCCGCCTGGCACGGTGGCAGTGGCTCTATTGGGAATCGTGGAAAAGTGTTTGACATTCTCCAAATCCCGATCGAAAATCCTCAGCGGGGTTGGTCGGGGCTTGGTTGTCGATCTCGCCGCGGGCTTTTTGCCACCCGACGTCCCTCTCAACATCGCTCCAGTTTTTCCCAACCCCGAGAGAACGTTCGCCGCCTTGGCGAAGTGTTCTATCCTTTCATACCGCCGGCGCCGCCGGCACGACTTTGCGCACGCAAGTTCACGGGCTCATTTACTCGCCCTCACCCGTAAAACCTGTGGCGCGGGAGGCTACGAAATGCTCGCGGTCCGTTCGGAGCGTCGGCGCTCCGGGTTCACCCTGATTGAACTGTTAGTGGTGATCGCGATTATTGCGATCCTCATCGGCCTGTTACTGCCCGCGGTCCAAAAGGTGCGCGCGGCTGCCGCCCGCATGAGCTGCCAGAACAACCTCAAGCAGTTGGCCCTCGCGGCCCAGAACTACGAGTCCGCCAATCAGTACTTCCCCGTTGGAGCCGCGCAGATCGCCCCCACCGACGCGGCGTCCGGGTTCCCGTTTTCGAACAACACCGGGCTCGGGTGCCTCGCGTTCCTGCTGCCCTACGTCGAGCAGAACAACATCTACAACCAGCTCGTGGTGAGCTGGGACCCGTACATCATGACGACCGGGAGCACCTGGTACTCCAACGCCGCGAACACCGCCCCGGCGCGCACCCGGATCAAGACGTTCGAGTGCCCCGCGGCCCCGAACGCGGCCCCGACCGACGGGTACATCGGGCCGCACCGGATGACCTTCAGCGGCTCCTCGATCGGCTGGCAGGCATCGATCTTCCCCGCGTCAGCGAACCTCGGGATCACGAACTATATTGGCGTCGGCGGGCGGTTCTCGGTGGTCGGGTCGAACATCGCGAGCGGCGGCCAACCTCTCGACGGCTGGCGCGGGGTGTTTGTGCCGTCAATGGTTCTGCCTTACGGGGCCGCAGCGACGCTCGCGAACGTGCAGCGCACGGGGCAGATCGGCAACTTGGCCGTATCCGATGGCACCAGCAACACGCTGATGTTCGGCGAGACGCTGGGCGACGGGTTGGCGGCCGGTCCGAACGGCGCGATTACCGCCAAAACCGCGTGGTCGTGGATCTCGGCCGGCTGGCGCCCGACCTACGACGGCTTGCTGGCCCCGAACAGCCGCGACTTCGGCTCGTTCTCGGCCGCACACACCGGGGTCGTGAACTTCGCGTTCTGCGATGGCTCCGTCCGCGGCATCCGCGCGCCGACCACTTCTCCGCACACACAATACATCAACGCGAGTACGATCCAGAAAGGTGAGGTCGTCGTTTTCGACGACCTCGGCGGTTGACGCAATCGGTCCCAACTTACCACCACAAGGAGACAACGCGATGCGGTTCGTGGCAATTGCGCTGGTTGTGGTCGGGTGCGCTGCCGGTTGCAGCTCCGACAAACCCGACAACTCAAAGATCCAGTCGCCGGCCGATCAGCCGATCGGCGCACCCAAAGGGCTCTCCGGGGGCAAGTCCGGGAACCTCGAGGCGCCGCCGGGGAAGCTGGAGCAGGGGGGGGCGGGGGCGCGGAAACCGCTCCCCAAGATCGAAGTGAAACCGTAGCCCATCACCCCCCGAGCGGTGCAGTTCCGTTCGCCCCGGTCGCGGCGTTCTCGTGATCGAAGTCACGCGCGCGCCGCCCCGCCATTAACGCGAATCGTCTGTCCGGTGATGAACCGGGCGGACGGTCCCGCGAGCCACACCGCGGTTGCGGCCACGTCCTCCGCGAGCCCCCACGTGCCGATCGGGGTTTCTTCTCGCACTCGCGCCTGCCACACCGGCGACGCGGTTTCACCCCACGCGGTGCGAATCCAGCCCGGCGCCAAACAGTTCACGCGAACGTCGGGGGCCAGGCTAAGGGACAGGCTCCGGGTGAAGCACGTCACCGCGCCCTTCACCGCGGCGAACAGCTCTCCGCTGTCGCCCGCCAATCCGGTCTCCGACTGGTCCCAACCCACCGTCAGCACGCACCCCCGGCCCCGAGCCCGCATCCGCCCGCCGAGGTCGCGCGCGAGCCGCATCGTGGCCTTCAGATCGACCGCGAGCAGCGCCTCCAGTTTCTCCTCGAACGACCACCCCGCGGCCGCGCCCGTGAGCGTGTCCGCTCCCGCGTTGCACACCAGCACGTCCAGCCCGCCGAAGGCCGACCACGCCTCGCTCGCGAGCCGGTCCACGTCCGCGTATGTGCTCAGGTCGGCACACACGAAGCGCTCACCGGAGCCCGGACGCGCGCGGCGCCCGTGGCGCAGAACTTCGGCCCCGTGGGCGGTGAAGGCCGACGCGATCGCGGCGCCGATCCCGCTCGTGGAACCGGTAACGAGTGCGCGGAGCCCTTTGAGCGTTTGCGGCCCTTGTCGCTTTTCGGTGTGTACCCGTGGGCGCGGGACCGATTCGTCCGCGAAGGTGGCGAGCAACGGTTCCAGAAGTTCTTGCACCGTCTTTTGGGTTACCGGGTGGACGGCCCCGGGGCTGACCTCGGCGAGCGGCACCAGCACGAACGCGCGCTCGTGCATCCGGGGGTGCGGGAGCGTGAGGTCGGGCGTGTTTACGACGGCGCTGCCGTAGAGGACGAGATCGAGGTCGAGGGTCCGCGGGGCGTTGGGCCCGCTCCGCGAGCGCCCGAACTGCCGTTCGATGTGAAGAAGGAGGTTGAGTAAATCGTGGGGGGGGCGGTCCGTTTCGAGCGCCACAACGGCGTTGAGGAACTCACCGGACCCCGGGGGGCAGTTCACCGGGACGGTATCGTAAAACTCTGAGGTGGCAACGACTCGCACCCCGGGTTCCGCCCGCAGGCGCTGCACCGCGTCCGAAAGTGTTGACCAGCGGTCACCGAGATTGGAGCCGAGTGCGACGTGTGCGAGGGTCATGGGAGGGGTTGTCAGTGCCGGCGGTCAGTGAGCAGGTCAACAACGAGCGGCCGACCTGCGTTTACTGGTACCTGTCCACGGGAAACTGACGACCCGTCCCCGCGTCACTTCTTCTTGCCCTTCTCGGGGGCCGCCTCTTCGGCTTCCTTCTTGACCTTCTTCTTGATGGCGATCTTCTGGACACGGGTCTTCGGCAGCCCGTAGGGGCTGGTGTCCGGACCGAACTTGCCGTTCTCCATCATCTTCCCGATCCGCTCGGCGCGGGTCAGCACGCACCGCTGGCGGGACATACCGGCTTTGCGCTTCAAGCTCTTATCAATGGACATGATGGTTTGCGTGTGTGAGTGGGTACCAGTGCCGACAACGGCGTAAGTTGTGATCCTATAGCCTCCGCCCGCGCCCGGCAAGGCGCCGCGGCCGCTCGCGGTCACCGTCTCACCGTACCGCCGTGAACATCGCGCTCGATTACGGCAAGGCGGGCCCCCCGGACGAGTACCTGATGGCGCCGCCGCTGGCGACCCGGCCCGCGCGCCCGCGGACTGGGATACCCGCTGCCGGCGCGGCAGATGGGGTGAGGGCGCCAAGCGAGCGGCGCGCGCCGCTCGCTTGGCGCTGGCATTTGCTCCCGTCCCCGCTTAGCATCACCTTCGCGTCGCTTCCCGCCTCCCTCACTTACCACAGGTAACCCATGTTTCGTTTGTCCGCGCCCGTGTTCGCTCTCGCGCTCGCGCTGGTACCGGCCCGCGCCGCCGACCCCAAGCCCGTCGAGCCGTTCAACGGCAAAGACCTCAAGGGCTGGAAGCTCAAGGACGAGAAGAAGAGCAAGTGGGAGGCGTTTTGGTACGTGATGGACCCGAAGCAGCCCGCCGAGCTGAAGAAGCAGACCACGACCCCGATCGACCTCCCCTACCTGGTCAACACCAAGGGCGGCGGGACCGACATCTACACCGAAGAGAAGTTCGGTGACATCCACCTCGAAATCGAGTTCATGGTGCCGAAGGGCTCGAACTCGGGCATCTACCTGATGGGCGAGTACGAGGTCCAGGTGCTCGACAGCTACGGCAAACCGGACGACAAGCTCACCCAGGGCGACCTCGGCGCGCTCTACAGCGCCGCGGCCCCGAAGAAGAACGCGAGCAAGAAACCGGGCGAGTGGCAGAAGTTCGTCATCGACTTCCAGGCGCCCAGGTTCGAGGGGGGCAAGAAGACCGCGAACGCGAAGTTCATCAAGGTGGTGCTCAACGACGTGGTGCTGCACGAGAACGTCGAGATGAAGCAGCAGACGCCCGGCGGCCTGACGGGCAAGGAGGCCGCGACCGGCCCGCTCATGTTCCAGGGCGATCACGGCCCGGTCGCGTTCCGCAACATCAAGGTCACGCCCCGGAAGTAGCTCGCGGTGTGCGGCGCGCGGCGGTTAGAAGAACGCCGACGAACGGGGCCGCACCGCCGCGGGCGGAAAAGACCGGCGCGGCCCCGCGCTTTCTCGTCTCGGCCTTTTGTTTCGTGTTTACTGCCCACGACCCGTTGCCCACTATAGACTTTCTGAAGCATCCCCACCCGCCGCCAATCGAGACCGTCATGAGCGCCGAAACCGAATACAAACCGGGCCTTGAGGACGTTCCGGCCGCCAAATCCGCGGTCAGTTTCCTGGACGGCAAGAAGGCGGTACTGGAGTACCGCGGCATCCCCGTCGAGGTGCTCGCGAAGGAGAGCAGCTTCGAGGAGGTGTCCTGGTTGCTCATCAAGGGCGACCTGCCCACGCAGAAGCAGCTCGCCGAGTTCGACCACGACCTGCGCCAGAAGCGCGCGATCCACTTCCGCCTCAAAGACCTCATCAAGTGCATGCCCGCGGACGGGCACCCGATGGACGCGCTGCACGCGAGCGTCGCGGCGCTGGGCATGTTCTACCCGTGCCACACGGTCGCCGACCCGGCGAAGAACTGGGACGCCGCGTGCCGGCTGATCGCTGCGCTGCCCACCCTGGTGGCCGCGTTCGCGCGCGTGCGCCGGGGCGAAGAGATCCTCGACCCGCGGTCCGACCTCGACCACGCGGGCAACTTCTTCTACATGCTGTTCGGCAAGGAGCCGTCGCCCGCCACCCGCAAGGTGCTCGACGCGTGCCTGATCCTGCACGCCGAGCACCAGATGAACGCGAGCACGTTTACCGCCCGCGTCACCGGCTCGACGCTCGCGACCCCCTACCAGACGATCGCGTCGGCGATCGGGTCGCTGTCCGGCCCGCTGCACGGGGGCGCGAACGAGGAGGCCCTGCGGCAGTTCGAGGAGATCGGCGGCCCCGAAAAGGTGAAGGGCTGGCTCGAAGCCAAGCGCGCGGTCGATTCGAAGTACAAGGTGATGGGCATGGGGCACCGCGTGTACAAGGTGAAGGACGCCCGCGCCACCGTGCTGCAAGAGATCGCGGAGCACGTGTTCGCCGAAACCAGCCGGCCCAAGACCTACGAAACCGCCCTCGAACTGGAGCGCATCTGCGCCGGGATCTACGGCCCGAAGGGCATCTACCCGAACGTCGATTTCTACTCGGGCGTCGTGTACCAGTCGCTCGGCATCCCGATCGACGTGTTCACCCCGATCTTCGCCATCGCCCGGGTCAGCGGGTGGCTGGCGCACTGGACGGAACAGCTCGTCGGTAACCGCATCTTCCGCCCGGAGCAGATCAGCACCGGGAAGACCGACGTGAAGTACGTCCCGCTCGAACAGCGGGCGTGAGGTGAGCCCGCGCCGCATGGTGCGGGCGCCCCCCGGCCACAAGGCCGGGGTGGCGGGCGGCGCCCCCCGGCCGCACGACCGGGGGTGATTACGCGCAACAGCACCCCGCACCCTGATACCACAGCCCCCGACCTCAACCACCCCCCCCGGCCTTGCGGCCGGGGGGCGCCGGTAAACCCATGTCGCGGCTCGCCGAAGCGCTGGAACAGATCGACTTCGCCCGCCGCTACACCCGCGAGCGGGTCGAGGGCGTGCCGCTCGCGGAGTGGTTCACGGTCACGCCCGGGAGCGTCTCCCATGTCGCGTGGCAGGTGGGGCACCTCGCGGCGTCCCAGTACCGGTTGTGCCTGGCGCGGTTGCGCCCGCGGACGCCCGAAGACGCGGCGCTGATCCCGGACGACTTCGTCACGATGTTCGGGCGCGAGGCGCTCCCGGCCGCCGTCACCGGGTACACCGCCGAGCAGATCCGCGACACCTTCGACCGCGTTCACGCGCGCGTCCTGGAAGAGCTGCCCGCGTACCCCGATGCGGACCTCGATTCGCCCCCGCTGGGGCACCCGCACCCGCTGTTCACCACGCGCATCGGCGGGCTGCGGTACGCCCCGCTGCACGAGATGATCCACTGCGGGCAGATCGCCCTCCTGCGCCGGATGCTGGGTCACGACCCGATCTGGTGAACCCGACCCGACCCGCGCATATCTTGGTAGGGTGGGCACCGCCTACCTTTTCTTTTGGTTCCGCGC
>DASWYH010001275.1:0-2900 GCA_036405095.1 Gemmata sp.
CCGAAAGCGGTGCTGGAACAGCCTTCCCCGCGAAGGGCGTGGAGGCAAAAGCTCGGCCGACGCAACATCGGCCTGTCGCAGAGCGACGAGCTAAATCGACCACGAGAACACGCCCACAGTACGCGGTAACTGGCCCGAACGCAAGGTGCGGAGCCCGATCACAGCTTCGCCCGTGAGCCGAACGTGCGGACCAGCGCGGTCCGGGTCGGGTGGTCGATGTTGTTGTTGCGCAGGTCGAGTACCCGGAGCTTTCCGAGGTGCGGAGACGCCGCGAGGGCGCGCCCGCCGGGGGCACCGATCTGGTTCGACCCGAGCCACAACTCCGTCAGCTCCGGGAACCGCCCGTCGGCGAGGTCGGCGGCGACCGCGTCGTCGGCGCGGTTCCCGTGCAGATCGAGCACCGTGAGCCGCCGGAGCGACCCCGCCCCCAGAAGCTCCCGGAGCACCGGCGCCGCGGCCCGGGACGCGACCAGCCGGAGCGCCCGGAGGCGCTCCAGTTCGGGCACCCCGGCGAGCCCGCGGCCGTCGTTCAGCCACCGCAGCCGGAGGCAGTGGATTCCGGGCACCGCAAAGATCTCGGTCGCGTGGCGGATGACCGGCGATTCCTCGTGGGCCTGAACCTCTTCGATCAGCCCGCGCCGGAAGTCGCCCCATTCGATGCCGCGGATCGGGGGCAGTTGTGCCCGCCACTGCGGCACCCAGTTCGTGAGGTACGACCGGTTCTTGCGCACCAGCGGGCCGCGCTCGGCCGCGCTCAACCCGGGCTGGTTCAGCGCGATCTGGTTGCGGACGAAGTCCGCGCGCTCGGGCTGGTCGTTCTCTTCGAGCCAGTCGGCGTACATGAGCCGCGGCGTGTCTTCTTCGGGCTGCTCCCCGATGGCGCGGAGCAGCGCGTCGTGATCGTTCATGGGTTCGGTCCGCTCAGAAACCGCCACAGGTCGCGAACGGGAAGCGCTGGTAGAACCGGTCCCGCACCCGGTCGGGCATGGCCGCTTCGGTGAACCGAAGGGCGCGCAGCCCGGCGAAGTCGGGGCACCCGATGAGCGCCTCCGCGGCGCCCGCGTCCAGCCCGTGAACGTCGAGGTACAGGTGCGTGACGCTCCGCACCCACGGGCGGTTCCGGCACAGCGCGATGATGCTCCCCGGGGAGCACGGGCGCAGGAACAGCTCGCGCACCGGCGTGAGCCGCGCGAGCTGGTCCCCGTGCTTGTTGATGACCATCGCGGGCAGGTTGAAGTACTCGACGAACCCGCGGCGGAACACCCACCCGCCCCACTGCCCCGGCGCGCACCCCAGGACGCGCGCGAGCGGCGCCACCCACTCGGCATCGTGTGCAATGAGGAGATCGCGCTGGCGGGCTTCGAGTTCGCGCCTCCGGTCCCGATCGGGCACGCCGCGGGCCAGTTCGACCTGGACGCGCACGAACTCGGCCCGGGCCGGCTGGTCGTTCTCGTCGAACCAGTCCGCCATCGCGAGCCGCAGGGTGTCGTCCCCCGGGTCCGCGAGCAGCGCCTGTAAGAAAGGGTTGTCCGGGGTCATGGCGGAAAGGACCGTGAACCGGGTTCCGGGCTCACCCGATGGCCACGCGGTCGCCGGGTACGGGAACCGCCACGTCGCCGAACCCGAGCCCGCGGAGGGTGTCGGCCAGCGCGTCGGCCTGCTCGCGCTCGCCGTGGATCAGGCGCACCTTGCCCACCTTCCCGGCGAGCGGCTTCAGGTACGCGGTGAAGTCGCTCTTGTCCGCGTGCCCGCTGAACCCGTCCAGGTGGACCACCTCGATCCACTTGTTCCAGTCGCGCCCCTGGAACCGCACCGTCGGCTTCGGCTCCAGCAGCTTCCGCCCCACCGTGCCGGACGCCTGGTAGCTCACCAGGATGATGGTGCAGCGGGGGTCGTCCACGAGCTGCTTCAGGTGCTGCTGGATCCGGCCCGCGTCGCACATGCCGCTGGACGCGATGATGACGCTCGGCCCCGGGCGCGTGGCCAGAAGGGTGCTCTGCTCGAAGTCGCGGACGTAGCTCACCCCGTCCCCGCCGAGCAGCCCGTGCCCCTCCCGGAGCGACTGCGCGATCTCCGCGGACAGGCTGTTGGGGTGCGCCCGGTACACCTCGGCCACCTCCGAGGCCAGGGGGCTGTCCACGAACACCGGGAGCGCGGGCAGCTTCCCCTCGCGCAGCCCCTGCTGGAGCACGTGGATGATGAGTTGCGTGCGCCCCAGGCTGAACGCGGGGATGAGCACCTTGCCGCCGCGGTCCACGGTGTCGCGGATGGCCGCGTACAGCTTCTCGACGGTGTCCGCGAACGACCGGTGCGAGCGGTTCCCATAGGTGCTCTCGCACACCAGCAGGTCCGCGGGCGGGATCGCGCCCGTGGGCTTGAGGATCGGGAGCCCGCGCCGGCCCATGTCGCCGCTGAAGGTCAGGGTGCGGTCGCGGTCCGGGGCCGCGATCGTCGCGTGGACCATCGCGGACCCGAGCACGTGCCCCGCTTCGATGAACCGGAACCGGACCGTCTTGGTCACGTCCGCGTCGCGCCCGTAGGGCACCGACACGAGCCGGTTGAACACCTTCTCCACGTCGTGAACCGTGTACAGCGGCTGCACCCACGGCTCCGCATAGTTCCGCGCGATGTTGATGTGCGCGGCGTCCTCCTCCTGAATTTTGGCACTATCCGCGAGCATCACGCGGAGCAGGTCGCGCGTGGGGGGCGTGCAGTAAATCGGCCCGTCGAACCCCCGGCGGATGAGCGTCGGCAGGTTCCCGCAGTGGTCGATGTGCGCGTGGCTGACGATCACCGCGTCGATCTGATTGGCGTGAAACGGGAAGTGCCCGTTGCGCTCCCGCGCCTCTTCGCGCCTCCCCTGATGGAGGCCGCAATCGAGCAGGATTTTGTGGTTCCCG
>DASWYH010001276.1:0-2076 GCA_036405095.1 Gemmata sp.
GTTCGGCGGCGGAGGCATAACGGTGTTTGGGTGGTTCCGGAAGTACGTTCGCAAGATCGGCGTCTTTGGCGTGGAGGTAGAGTTCCATCCGCCGACGGAAGCCACAACGCCCATCACACCTTCGACACCACGAAAGACCGCGGAGCCGTCCGAGGTCGCGACGCCGGCGTCTGTACCCGCCTCGCGTATAACTGATGTCCCGGTCTCGAATCCTCGAGCGGACTCTGCTGCCGCGGACAGGGATGCGTTCTTGGAGCAAGTGAAGGACAAGAAGAACGGCGAAGCCGAAAGGGTAGCTGACTACGCGCGGGTGTTAGACGACTTGATCGCTTGGAGCAAGGCCCAGGCCGGGTTGCTTACATTTTCCCCTAAGCCGGCGAAGAACTCTCAGGCTACGGTTATGTACCGGTTCCGAGGCCGAGATTTCTGGGATGCGTACCCAAATAAGCAGCAGCCCACGTAACCGTTCACGGTTCTACGTGGCGCTTGGGATGAGCATCGGCGAAGGGGTGCCGTCCCTCGCCGCCTGAATGGTGTCGGTGAGGAACGCGAGCAGGTTGCGGCCGTGTCGGCGGCACGTCTCGACAGTACTCAAGATTCGGCCCACGAACCGGCTCCCCTGATCCGAGTCGGTGCCGTAGCTGGTCTTGCGCCAGCACACGCCGCCGCGCAACGCACGCTCGACCGCGTTGTTGGTGGGCTCCACGTCGGCGGTCGTGGCGAACGTCCATAGGCTGTCGTACACCCGGTCCAACTCCCGGCACACGCGGCGCGTCTTTTCCGCCGCGCACGTGCGACTCCGCCAGAGCAACTCCTCCATCTGGCGTTGCACGGCTACGAGGTGCTGGCGGTTGAACTCGCCCCGGAACAGGGTCCCGTCCCGCACCCGCTTCCAGTTCACCAGCAACCGATCCGCGCACCCGAGCAACCCCTCGCCAATCGCGCCCCCCTCGTCATCCCGATCGATCATCGCCTGGAAGTCCCGCCGCAGGTGCGCCCAGCACACCTGGCGGGCACGACCGCTCAGGTGGTCGTACACCGGGTACCGGTCCGTCGTCAGCACACCCGGCTCACCGCCCACCAGCGCCGACAGCCCCTTGCGGCTCCGGGTGGGGCCCACGACAAACACACTCGCCGCGCCGGTCACCGCGGCCCACAGCCAGCGCCTTTTGCCGTGCTGGAACCAACCGGTCTCGTCGACGTTGGCCGCCCGCCCGGGCAACTGGGCCTGGAGTTCCGCCGCCACCGGCTCCAGCGCGTCGGTCGTGCGGTGCTGGAGCTTGCACACGGCGGCCGGGCTGATGGGCACCCCGAACAGGTCCCCCAGGAGCCGCGCGGCCCCGCGCTTGCCGACCCGGTATGCCCCGCTCAGCAGCGCACACACGGCCTGGGCCCGAACCCCGTACCCGCACCTCACGGCCGCCGGCAGGGGGGCGCGGGCCGCACGCCGGCATCGCGGACACGTGAGCCGGTGGCGCCGGTACTCGGTGACCCGGGGCCGGACCGGTGGGATCTCGATCACCTGGTGGGCCAGCGGGTGTGGATCGTCACCACGGATCGGAGCCTGGCAGTGGCGGCACACGTCGGCCCGCAACTCGACCACCTGGTCCGGCGGCAGCGATGGCCGCGTGTGCTTGGGGTGCCCGGGTTGCCCGCCCTTGCGCCGACCGGTCGCGGGTCGGGGTGGGGCCGGCTTGCCGTGCGGCGGATCGGACGACGGCGGCCGGGACGAGTTGGTCGAGTTCTGGTTGATCTGGGCTTCCAGGGCCGCAATTCGTGCCTCGAACGTGGCGACCAGTGCCCACACCGCGGCTTGTGCCGCGGGCGGCAGTTGATTCCACAACTCCTCGGGGATCGGCGGTGCGGTACCCATCACACACGAATCTGCGGTTCCCAACCCGCGCTGGCAAGTAGACCGCCGATCAGGGGCCGTGAACGGTTACCTTTTGCCATTGCAGTCAAGCTGCTGACGAGATCGCTCACCTTCTGGTGAGCGATCCGAGCGCTACTGTTCGTAGCAAAGCAGCTGCGGCGCTCGGGGCGCTTGGGCACCCCGACTTGCTCGGTCAGTTGGCC
>DASWYH010001277.1:0-12427 GCA_036405095.1 Gemmata sp.
GCCGGGACGGCCGCGGTCCCAGGGAAGACCCGTCAGGGGGAACCAGGCGCCGTTCCCCAATACAACGAGGAGAGCCCGCGGAGCGCCGACCATGCCCGAATACCCGCAAGCTCTCGCCGAACTGCTTCGACAGGCCCCGCCCACCGTCCTCGGGCCGGGCGCGCCGGACACTGCGGTCCGCGCGCAACTCAAAGCCGCTTCCGAAACGTTACCGCCGGCGTGCGCGGCTGGGGTGTGGCTCCGGTTCGACTTCCTCGACGAGTCGCACGCGATCAGCCAAGCGGATGAATCGTGTCCGGATCGCAACTTCTGGCACGCCATCTTGCACCGCCGCGAACCCGATGCCTGGAACAGCAAGTACTGGTGGCGCCGGGTCGGTGCGCACCCCGTGTTGGACCAACTCGCGGCGCAAGCGCCGGCGGTCGGTTACGCCTACACGACCCCGGCGGCGTTTGTGGACTTCTGCGAGCGGGTGCGCGGATCGGGGAGCGCCGAAGAAGCGACCGCGAAGCGGGTTCAGCAGCTCGAATGGGATTTGCTCTTCGCGTGGTGCTTCGAGCGCGCCGGCGGGAACTGACCGCTACTCCTTGCCCAACACCAGATCGGCGACCCAGCACCCGCGAACGTGCGGTTCGCCGCCCCGACAGTGGGTGAGGATGTCCTCGTTCTCGCACCCGGCGTCTTGGAGAGCGTCTGCGAGGATCGGCATCGCGCCAAAGTCACGCGACTCGTACATCCGCTGGGCCAGCGCGACGGCGGTGTCGGTGCGCCATTCCGGAGAGAACGCTGCCGGGCGGAAGGGATTGGCGAAGATGTCGCGAAGAACGTTCGCGAGGACCAAACGGATTCGGTCTTTGGCTTGGTCGATCTCGAACAGGCTCTGACCCGGCGTGTTGCGGAGATGCAGCACTCCCGTGCGATCAAGGAGGCTTGTGCAGTAAGCGACGGCATCACCCTCACCGCCGACAAACGTTTCGAGTGGGTCTTCTCTCAACGCCATGTACAAAGCGTGAGCCATCGCAGCTTCCGAACTGCGGTAACGAGTGCCGTCCCACGTCCCCTCGACACGACACTCATCAAGTTTCTGATGAGCGTCCGCGATCGTTTGGGCAAGCCAGCACCAGCGACCCGATTTCGGGACACGCGGCTCGCGTGAGAGGAGCCATCGCTGCTGATGTGCGTTCAACGCTCGCTCTGCATCGGCATTGTCAGCACAGTATTCAGCAGCTTCGATGATGCACGGGATGCGGGAATCCGAGAATTGGCCCGCCCACTGACGGCAACATCCCGACATGCACAACCTGGCCTGACGTATTGTCGTCCGCGAGTGAATGAAGCGGAGCAGTGCGGGATAATCGTCGCTGTTCAGCCATCTCTCTTCGGTCATCGTTCGCCCTCCTGTCACAGCATGACCGATCCGCCCCCGCCTGCCAAGCCCCAGCCGCCTCCGCGACTTTCGCAGGTTGGAGCTGACTACGAATGTTGGGGACGTGTGCAACAGCACGTGCCGGCGGCGCCGGGAACAGACCGCCACTTCGGGAGCGCACAGGCCCGTTCACTTCGTCCCCGAACTCCCAGGACAGCCGACCCGTTCGGGGCTAAGACAAAGCCCACCACAGCCTTTGCCCGGAAGGGCGATCGTGTCGCCGGGCCTCACGGTCCGCGGCGCCGCGCCCGCACGAGGAACTTCCCATGTTCGACCTGAGTGCGGTTCAAGCCGCGATTCGCACAGCCGGGGTCAGCGGCTGGCTCCTGTACGACTTCCGCGGGCTCAACGTGCTCGCGCAGCGCGTCGCCGGCGTCGCCGAGAAGAAGCTGTCGCGCCGGTGGTTCTACTTCGTGCCCGCGACCGGTGAGCCCAAGAAACTGGTCCACGCGATCGAACCCGCGGCACTCGATCACCTTCCGGGCACCAACAAAACCGTGTACCGCAAGTGGCAGGAACTCGAATCCGGGGTGGCCGCACTGGTGGCCGGCGCGAAGACGGTCGCGATGGAGTACAGCCCACGGAACGCGAACCCCTATATCGGGCGCGTGGACGCCGGCACCATCGAACTCGTGCGCTCCTTCGGGTGCGAGGTCGTGGGGTCCGGCGACCTGATCCAACAGTTCGAGGCGGTCTGGGACGCGGACCAGGAGAAGTCGCACTTCGAGGCCGCGGCGCTGTGCCGCGCCGCTTACGATGTCGCGTTCGCGTTCATCGCCGATGAGATCCGCGCGAACGGGAAGGTGATGGAGACGGCGGTGCAGGCCCGCATCATGAAGCACTTCGCCGACAACGGGATGACGACCTACAGCCCGCCGATCGTCGGCGTCGGGCCGCACAGCGGCGACCCGCACTTCGACACCGCGGTCGCAACCGACGCGCCGATCCAGCGCGGTTCGTTCGTCCTCATCGACCTGTGGGCGAAGATGAACCGGCCGCGCGCGGTGTACGCGGACTACACCCGCGTTGCGTTCGTGGGCGATACCGTGCCCGAACAGTACGCGAAGGTCTTCGCGGTGGTCGCGGCCGGGCGCGACGCCGGCATTCAGAAGGTGCGCGACACGTTCGCCGCCGGGAAGCCGTTGCTCGGCTGGGAGGTCGATAACGCGACCCGCGACGTGATCGAGAAGGCGGGCTACGGCGCGAACTACACGCACCGCACCGGCCACAACATCGGGCAGGAGGTTCACGGGAACGGGGCACACATCGACGGGCTCGAAACGCGCGAGGAGCGGCGCATCATCCCCCGCACGTGTTTCAGCATCGAACCGGGCATTTACCTGCCCGAGTTCGGCGTGCGCAGCGAGGTGGACGTGTACATCGACGCGGGCGGCAAGGTCCACGTCACCGGTGGGGAACCGCAGACGGAAGTCCACCGAATCGTGGTGTGAGGACCGGGCCGCCGGGCTCGGCACCCAGGCGCGCCCTCCGCTTCTGGCGCGCCTGGTAGAGCGCGTCGGCGATGAAGACGAGCACCGCGGACCACACGCACACGAACGCGGCCACGCGCTCCGGCCCCAGTACCTCGCCGAGCCAGGCCACGGCGATCAGCATCTGCACCGTGGGCGACAGGAACTGGATGAAGCTGACCGCCAGGAGCGGCAGCCGGCGGAGCGAGAGCGTGTAGGTGAGCAGCGGGACCACCGTCACCACGCCGCTGAACGCGATCAGCGCGTTCAGGCGCCAGTCGGCGGGGGTCATGTGGTTCTGACCGTTCGCGGAGAGGAACAGCAAGAACCCGAGCGACGGCGGGAGCATGAGGAGCGTTTCGACCGCGAGCCCGGTCATGCTCTCGACGGCCACCTTCTTGCGCACCAGCCCGTAGGCGCCGAAGGTGATCGGGAGCGCCACCGCGATCCAGGTGAAGTTGCCCTTCCAGGCGAACGGGATCGCGACCCCGAGGGCGACCAGCACGAGCGCGGGGAACTGCGCAGGGCGCAGCTTCTCTTTCAGGAAGATCGGCGCGAGGGCGGCGTTCACCAGCGGCATCATGTAGTAGCCGAGGCTCGCCTCCACGACGCGCCCGGTCACGGTCGCGTAGATGTAGACCAGCCAGTTCAGCGCGAGCAGGCACGCCGAGAGCAGGAGCGTCAGGACGAGCTTGCGCGAGCGCAGGACGCGGAACACGTCCTGCCACCCGGCGGCGAGGAACACCAGCGCCCCCATGATCGGGAGCGACCACGTGATCCGGTGGGCGAGGATCTCCCACGCGGGCACCCCGAACCCGGCGAGCGCGGCGAAGTACAGCGGCACCAGCCCCCACCACAGGTACGCCACCAGCCCGAACGCCAGCCCGGACCGAAACCGCGCCGCCGACTCGTCGTTCACGAAAATCGCTCCATTACTGAAGAAACGCGCCGCCCCATTGGAGCGCGTGAGAACCCGGTCGCAAAGCGAAGAGGCGGTCCGTGACCGCCCCGCGCGGGGCTACAAACAGGCCCGGAGCACGCGACCTAGCTTCGTGTGGAAGTGGTGGGCGCCGTTCTCACGTTTCACGCTGAACCGCCCCGTTGAGAAGCTGCGGCTGTGCAGGTTCCGCTGCACCTCTTCGCAAACGCCGATGTCTTCCGCTTGCACCTGTTCGGCCACCTCGATGCTCTTGCGCCTGAAACTATCATCGAGCGAATCGGCGAAATAAAAGTCGAAAACGACCCGGCAGCGGTCCGCACCCAGCGGCAGAACGAGGTTCGTGTCCATCACGCCCGCGTAAGCGTTGAGCATGAAGTTCGGGTACAGCCACCAGTACGCCGCGTCGCCGGTGCGGGTCAGCCCCGCGGCGCCCTCGGCGGGTTTGGTCGGGCTGCTCTGCAACACCGCGTTCCCGGTGCAGGTGGTGCGGTACTTCGTGTAGTCGAGCGTGCCCGCGAGCGCCGGGTGAACGGTGTTCACGTGGTACCCGCCGTCCAGGTAGTTATCGACGTACACCTTCCAGTTGCACGCCAGATCGTAGACCGTGCGCGCGTGCCATTTCAGTTCACCGAGTGCGGCACCGCCCGCCCAAGAATCCAACGGACCCAGGTGCGCACCGAGTGGTTCGCGCGGTTCGGTCAAATGCACCCACACGAGCCCCGCCCACTCCGCAACCGCGACCGGCGGGAGGCCGTTCTCCTCGCGTCGGAAGTCCTCAACCCCGTCGAACTCGGGCACGCCGCGGAGGTTGCCGCTCAGGTCATAGGTCCACCCGTGGTAGCGGCACCGGAGCTTCGTCACCGTGCCGCACTCGTCGGTACACAGCCGGGCGGCCCGGTGCCGACACACGTTGAAGAACCCCTTGAGTCCCCCGTGCTCATTGCGCACGACCAGGACCGGTTCCCCGGTGATGTCCGCGGTGAGGTACTGGCCCGCGCGGGCCACCTGTTCCGCGCGGCCGACCACCTGCCAGGAGCGCGCGAACACGGCCTCGCGCTCCAGGGCGTACACTTCGGGCGCGGTGTACCAGGTGTTCGGAATGGTACTCGCGCGCTCGAGCGGCAGTTCCGGGTCGAACGCGGCGAGCAGGTTGTGAAGTGTACCGTTCGGCATGGCGGCACCTTACGAGCGGAAGAACCTAACCCCCGGCCCCTTCCCTTCAGGGAAGGGGGGAACGCACGTGTTACGTTCTGCGGCGCGTGGGTGTTGCGAATGCCCCTCACGCGGTGGGGTTGCGCGGGAGGCGCACCACCCGCCCCTTCCGAGGGAACGGGGCGCGGGGGCTTCCGCTACTTGGCGTCGAAGAGCTTGCCCAGGTCCAGTTTCACGGGCGGGAGCTTGCTCGCGGAGCCGGGGCCGTAGGCGAGGTGCAGCACCCGCTCCGCCGGCTCGAACACCATGCTCTGTAACGTGTACTTGCCCTGGTCCACCTTTTGGAGTTCCCCGAACGCCTCTTTCACCCCGAGCTTCGGCGCGTCGGCCTTCTGGAGCGGCGCCAACTTCTCGTACCGCTCGCACTTCGTTGTGACGCTCAGCTTGTCGGTGCGGAAGTGGTTCGTGCAGCAGCACACGCCGTTCTCGTGCTTGCGCACTTCGAGGTTGTCGGGCGTGACCTCGAACACCGCGCCGCCGCTCTTGTCGCAGATCGTGAGGCAGCAGGAACTCGTGCGCGCCATGCCGCGGAGCAGCTTTTCGGCCTCGGCCACCGTGGCGCACTCTTCCAGGACGCGCCGGAAGCTCAGGAGCAGGGGCGTGCCCTCCCAGTTGAACTTCGCCTTGTCCCGGCTCTTCTTGAGGCTGATCTCGTTGATGGTGAGGCACAACCCGGCGTCGTTCATGCCGCTGATGACGCCCTCGATCGGCGCGACGGTGACCGCGGCGAACGCCCGCTTGCCCGCGCCCTTGTACACGACCACCAGCGTGTGCTCGGTGATCCCCTTCGTGGGGAGCCAGTCGAAGTTGCGCGCGAACAGCGGGCCGCCGGTCGTGCTCCGCTCCTTCTCGACGATGATGGTTGAGCACCCGAGCCCGCTCGTCAGGTCCGCAATGGTGTTGGCGAACAGCAAGAGCCCTTCGCTGCGCCCGGCCGTTTTTGCGGCGGCTTCGAGTTCGGCCGCGACGTGTGGCGGGAAGTTGGGCTTCAGCTTCCGCGACATCGCCTCAATGAACCGGTAGGTCGCGGTCTGTCCGGAGTCGGCGAGGAACTGCTCGTGCAGCTTCATGATGTTCGGGGCGTTTGCGATCGCGAGCTTGCCGAACTGCTCCCCCATCTCGGCCGGCTTGCCCTTCACGACCAGCACCGGCACCGTGTCGATGTACTTGAGTTCGCCCCCGCCGTGCTTCGCGGCCGGGAACTTCTTGGGCTCCTCGGCACGCGCGAACGGGGCGAACGCGAGCAGGACAACGAGCGCGGCGAATCGCTTCATGGCGTGGACCTCGAAGAAAGGCACAGGAGAGCGGCCACAAAGGGGCACATAAGGGCACAAAAGAAAACCAAGACAACGGAACGAGTGCAAATCCAATTCTGCCCTCGGGCTTTGGTTTTCTTTTGTGCCCTTTGTGCCCCTTTGTGGCCCAATTGCCTTCGGTTCAGCTCTCGTTCGGCTGCGCAGTGCGGCCGAGCGAGACGTCGAACTCGGTGACCAGCGGGAAGAGCATCGCGTACACGGCGAACCCGAACGCGGCGCCGAGGGCCAGGAACGGCACCAGCGGGTCGGCCGATTCTTCGGTCCCGGGCTTGCCGCCGATGAGCACGTTGACCACGCAGTAGAACATCGCCAGCGGGCACACGATGCTCGCGAGCGTCAGCGCCGGGGAGGGGCGGTCCGCGCTCAGCACGTAGAGCAATCCGCCGATGCCGAGCACCAGGAACGAGATGAAGCTGAACCACTGGTTCCCGAAGCTGCCGCCGTTGATGACGATCAGGTAGATGCTGATCAGCGTGCCGATCGAGAGGAAGAACACGGTGCCCAACGTGTGCCCGATCGCGAGCCGGCTCTGCGTGATGCGCAGCGACACGTGCAACCCGAGCGCGGTGGCGAACCCGAACAGCACGACCAGCGCGCCGGCGACCGCGACCAGCGGACCGAAGTTCGCCGCCAGCACCTCACCCGTGGGGGTTCCGGGCGGCGTCCGGGAGAGCGCCCCGCGCACCGCGTAGAACCCCGCCAACAGGAGCGGCGGGAGGATGTACTCCTTCGTGTTGTACAGCACCCCGAGGAGCTTCCCGAACACGAACTCCTTGGGCGAAACGTCGGTCACGAGCAGCACATCGAGCGCGCCGCCGTCGCGCTCGGAGGTGATCGAGGTCACCGCCTGCGCCGCGACGAGCAGCAGGCTCAGCACCGCGACCGGGACCAGCCCGTAGGCCGCGGCGAACACGGGGCGCCCGCCGGGGCGGTTCAGCTCACTCACCGCGAAGTACAGGATGAGCGCGAGTACGATGCCGAAGGCGAACTTCACGAGCAGCGGGCGCCGGCCGTAGGCGAGGGTCCGCACCTCGCGCCACAGGATCGGGTTGGCCCACACCTGCCGTACCTCCCCCGGGGCCGCGTGGGCGCGGGCGCGCTTCTCGGCCGCCACCGCCTCATCGGATTCCGGGTCCGCCAGGGTGCCCGGCCCCTCGCGCTGCATGATCGGTTCGCCGCTCGGGTTCCACCTCCGCAGCTTCCAGATGCCGATCCCGTTGAGCGCGGCGCAGAACCCGAGCGTCACCAGCACGAACCCGTATGCGGGGGCGATCACGGTCCGGCCCGCGGCCACTGGCGGTTCCAGAACGCTCAGCATCGCGACGAACGGGTCGACCCACGCCTGGATCGTCGCCCAGTCGGCCCCGGCGGCGACCATCGGGCCGACCGTTGCGATGCCCTGCGACAGGCAAATGTACAGTACGAGGAACAGCACCGACAGCGCGAGCGCCTGATAGGTTTTGTCGCGCCACAGCGCGACCAGCCCGCCGAGCGACCCGGCGCCCACGGCCGCCGCGATCAGCACCAGCAGCGCCTGGAACACCTGCTCGGGGTCGATCCCGCCCAGCAACAGGAGCAGGGCGAGAACGGGCGCGCTGACGCCGAGCAGCGCGAGGATCGGGAGCAGCGCGCCGAGCAGCTTCCCGAGAACGATTTCGTAGTCCCGCATGTCCGTGAGGAGCAGGAGCACGAACGTGCGCCGGTCCTTCTCCTGGGAAACGGCGCTCGCGGCCGAGAGCGTGGCGAAGAACAGCGTGAGGAGCAGTTGCACGAACGCGACGATCTGGAACAGGAGCAGCCCGAAGGTCGCGGTCTCGCCGAGGGTGGCGTCGCGCGCGAACCCGATGGTCGCCTGCCACGTGGTGATGCCCAGGATGCACAACAACCCGATGAGCGCGGCGCGCTGGGGGTAGTGCCCGGCGCGCCGCGGCACGGTGACGACTTCGCGCGAAAAGATCGGACCGAGCACGCTGGAACCTCCCGCCCCGGAGAACCCCCCGCTACTTTATCGGAGTCCGCCGCCGCGAATAGCCCGCGAACCTTCTCGCCCCCGGAAGCATCAAGTGTAAGTATGCGAGTGATCGTTTTCGCGCTGAACGGGTGCCCGGCCGGGTGGCTGGGCGCCTACGGCAACGACTGGGTCGGCACCCCGCACCTGGACCGGCTCGCGGCCGAGGCGGTGACGTTCGACCGGCACATCAGCGACCGCCCGCACCCGGACGCCGCCCGGCGCGCGTGGTTGGGGCTGCCGAGCCCTCCCGAGGCCGCCGACCTGCCCCCCGGCCCCCTCTCTGAAGGGAGGGGGAGCGAAGACCGCTCCGAACCGCGACCCGAACCCGATGGGCCTGGCGTGGGCGCCGAACTCCCCCTCCCTTCAGGGAGGGGGCCGGGCGGCGGGCTGTCTTTCTTCCCTCACACGGTCCTTGTTCGCGCGAACCATCCTGACACCGACGGCCCCGACTGGTTCTACGCCGGCTGGGGCGAAGTGTTCGACGCGCGCCCCCAACCCGACGACAATTCCTCCCTCGAAGAACTGATCCGGGCGCTTCCCGCGCTGCTCGAACGGCTGCGCGATGTGCCCGATTTTCTGCTCTGGATCGAAACGGACCGGCTGCTCCCGCCGTGGGACGTTCAACAGGACGTGTTCGAAGCGTACCTGGACGATTCCGAAGAGGAACCCGAGCCACAAGCCGAAGAACGCGAGCCCCACGAGGGCGCGGACGACGAAGCCGATGGGGACGAGGACGGGGACGAAGAACCCGACGACGAACCGGAAGACGAACCGCCCGGCGAAGAACCCGACGCTCCGCGCGCCGAGGAGCCCGAAGAACCGGTGGAACCGTTCGCGGACCCGCCCACCGGCCCGTTCGACCGCAAAGACCTCGACCTCTGGGACTGGCTGCACAAGACGTTCGCCGCGGTGGTGACCAAACTCGATGCGGAACTCGGCGCGCTCTTCGGGCTCCTGCGCGCGGAGGGGCTGGACCGTTCCGCGGCGTGGGTCGTGACCTCGGACTTCGGCTACCCGCTCGGCGAACACGGGCAGGTCGGCCTGTTCCGGCCCTGGCTCCACCAGGAACTGGTTCACCTGCCGCTGTTCCTGCGCCTCCCCGGTGCGGAGCAAGCAGGCCGCCGGGTGAGCGGGTTCACGCAGCCCCCTGACATCTTCCCGACGCTGCTCGAACTGTTCGGCGCCCCGCTCCCGGCCGACGTGCGGGGCTTCGGCCTGCTCCCGCTCGCGCGCGGGCAAGCGGAACCGAAGCGCGGGCTCGTGACCACGGAACTCGACCTCGGAGGAGCGGCCGAAATCGCTTTGCGCACCGAAGACTGGGCGCTGCTCGTCCCCACGCGCGCGCCCGAGGGCGACCCGCCGCGCGAGCCGCTGCTCTACGAGAAGCCCGATGACCGCTGGGAGGTCAACGACCTGCGGGTGCGCAACATCGAGCGGGCCGACGACCTCGAAGCGCTGCTGCGCGAAGAAATACGAAGGAGGGATCACGGATAGGCCCGAGAGCGCGGATCCGAGCCGGAACCGATTCGGGCTCTCGGTGTTGACCCGTGGCCGCTCCCTGGCCGTCGCTTTTATAGGCTCATTACCACCTTGCCGAAGTGCGCGCCGCACTCCATGTGCCGGAACGCGGCTGCGGCCTCTCCGAAGGGGAACACGCGGTCGATGACCGGCCGCAGCCCCTTCTCCTCAATGAAGTGGTTCATGGCGGTGAACATCGCGCGCGAGCCGACGAACACGCCCTGGAGCCGCACCGCCTTCATCAGCACGTGCACCGGGTTCACCGACCCGGCGCCCGCGAGGACGCCGATGAGGGCGACGTGCCCGCCGGTTTTCACCGCCTTCAGCGAGCGGTCGAGGGTGCCGGCCCCGCCCACTTCCACCACGACATCCACCCCCGCGCCGCCGGTCTGCTGGCGCGCCCACTTGTCCCAGTCCGGGTTGGTGCGGTAGTTCACACCGGCACTCGCGCCGAGGGCCGCGGCCCGCGCGAGTTTCTCGTCGCTGCTGGAGGTGATGAGCGCCCGCGCGCCGAGCGCGTGCGCGAACTGGAGCGCGAAGATCGAGACGCCGCCGGTCCCCTGGAGCAGCACCGTACTGTCGGGGCCGGTGCGCGCGGCGGTCAGCGCGTTCCACGCGGTCACCGCGGCGCACGGGAGCGTGGCAGCCTCTTCGTAACTCAGGTGCCGGGGGAGCGCGACGAGGGCACTCTCTTCGAGTGTCACCAACTCGCTGAACACCCCGTTGCGGTCGCTGCCGAAGGTGGCTTTTGCCGCCGCATCGGTGAGCGGGCCGTCTTGCCACAACGGCATGAAGGTGTTCGCGACCCGGTCGCCGACCCGGAACCGCGTGACCCCTTCGCCCACGCCGACCACCGCCCCGGCGGCATCGGAGCCGAGGACGCGCGGGAACGCGAGCTTGGGGTTGTACTGGCCCTTCGCGAGCAGCAGGTCGCGGAAGTTGAGCGCGACGGCCCGCACCCTCACGAGCACATGCCCGGGGGCGGGTGCGGGCTCCGGGCGGTCTTCCAGGGCGAGGTTTTCGAGCCCGAAGCCGGACGTAATAACGAGCGCCTTCATTTGATCGACCTCCCAGCTTTCATTTTCCGCAGGCGCGCGAGGGCCGCGAAGAGGATTTCGCGGAAATCGCGGTTCTGGCGCACCGGCACCGTATGGTAAACTCGGGTCACTCGGGATGACGAATCGCCTCCAATCACGTCTGGTTTCGTGCCGATGGATTCGTCCGACTCGCTGAAACTCGATGAGCACCTCGCACGGTTCCTGGCCGCTTACGATCAGGACCTCGAAGGCGGGGACGGGCACGCGCCGACCGTTCAGGTCCACTTCCCGCCGCTCAGTGACCCCGCGCTCACGGCCGAGCGCCCGGTCACGCCGCGGCACCCGAGCAGCGCGAACGAAGGGCCGATGAGCGAGTTGCTCCCGGACGAGGCGCCCCTGGACCTGGGGCGCCCGGGGCTGGCACCCCCCGCGATCGGGACGCACCGGATCGGCCGGTTCGAGCTCCGCCGGCAGTTGGGGAAGGGCGGGTGCGGGATCGTGTTCCTCGCCTACGACCCGCGGATGCGGCGCGAGGTCGCGCTCAAGGTGCCGCGGCCCGAAATGCTGATGAACCCGGACGCCAAGCGCCGGCTCAAGCTCGAAGCGCTCGCCGCGTCCGAGTTCGACCACCCGAACCTGGTGCCCGTGTACGAGTGGGGCGAGGTCGGCCCGCTGTGCTTCATCGCGACCGCGTACTGCCCCGGACAGACGCTCGCCGAGTGGCTCGACCGGCAGGCGTTCCCCGTGCCCGTGCGCCAGGCCGCGCGCCTGGTGGCCACCATCGCCGATGCGGTGCAGCACGCGCACGACCGCGGGGTGCTCCACCGCGACCTGAAGCCGAACAACGTGCTGCTCCAGGAGATGACCGTCGAGGAGACCGACGAGCCGCCCGCCGGGAGCGTGCCGCTCCGGGGCGCGTACTACGTGCCGCGCGTAGTCGACTTCGGGCTCGCGAAGGTCGCCGAGCGGGGCGGCCCGTCCGAAACCGGCACGCGCCAGATCCTCGGGACGCCCAAGTACATGGCCCCGGAACAGGCGCAGGCGCGCCGGGAGGACATCGGCCCGCCCGCGGACGTGTACGCGCTCGGGGTGGTGCTGTACGAACTGCTGGCCGGGCGCGCGCCCTACGATGGCGCGAGCGACGTGGAGGTGCTGCGGCAGTCGGTGGAGGGGAAGCTCGTCCCGCCGCGGCACCTGCGACCCGACCTCCCGCGCGACCTGGAAGCCATCTGCCTCAAAGCGATGGCCCGCACCACCAGCGAGCGCTACCGCACCGCGATCGACCTGGCCGACGACCTGCGGCGGTTCCTGGACGGGCGCCCGACGGTCGCCCGGCCGCTCGCGTGGTCCGGGCGCGCGGTCCGGTGGCTCCGCCGCAACGACCAGATCGTCGCGATCGCCGTGCTGGCGGTCATCGCGCTGCTCGGCACCCTGCTCGGGACGTGGAACTCGTACCGGACCCGGAACCTGCGCACCGAGCACGACGCCGCGGTGCGCC
>DASWYH010001278.1:0-5240 GCA_036405095.1 Gemmata sp.
TCGCGGAACACCCGTGCTTCGGGTCGGTGGTTTCCAAGCTCCGGAGCGGCACCGGCGGGGCCGTGCCCCCGTTCGTCAGCCTCCGCGGGATGAGCCGCGGCACCGAACCCGGTTATCTGGGCATCGCGCACCGGCCCTTCACCCCGAGCGGACAGGGCAACGCGAACCTCCGCCTCGCGAGCGGCGTGAACGTCGACCGCCTCAGCGACCGCAAGAACCTGCTCGACAAGTTCGACGACGTGCGGCGCGAGACCGATGCGACCGGCACAATGGCGGGGATGGACGCGTACAATGAGAAGGCCATCGAGATGGTCACCGCGGGCGTCGTCCGCGACGCGCTCGACCTCAAGAAGGAAGACCCGAAGGTGGTCGCGCGCTACAAGGGCGTCGAATCGTTCCTGACCGCGCGCCGGCTGATCGAAGCGGGGGTCGGCTGCGTCACCCTCTCGATCGGCGGCTGGGACACGCACGGGAAGAACTTCGACACGCTAAAGCGCCAGCTCCCGATCGTGGACCGCGGGATCGCGAACCTGATTCAGGATCTGCACGACCGTGGCATGCAAGACGACGTGGTGACCGTGATGTGGGGCGAGTTCGGCCGCACGCCGAAGATCAACATGAACGCGGGCCGTGACCACTGGTCGCCGGTCATGAGCGCGATGGTCGCCGGGGGCGGGCTGAAGATGGGCCAGGCGGTCGGCGCCAGCACCGCGAAGGGTGAACGGCCCAAGGACAACCCGCTGAGCGTGCCGCGCGTGCTGAGCACCATCTACCACGCACTGGGGATTGACCCGAGCATGACGTTCAACAACGGGGCCGGGCGCCCGATGTACGTCCTCGATGAGCGCGAGCCGGTGAAGGAACTGCTCGGCTGATTACGGCGCTAGATTCCCCGCAACCGGTGCGGTAAAACACACGCGTGAACCGCACCGGTACGCTCGCACTCCGCAAGCGGCCGCGCGTTTCCCACAAAGGTGCGCCCGCTATGGATCTCATTTTACGTACAGTTACCCTCACTACCTTCGCTGCATTCTCTCTGCTCTCCGCCGGCTGCGGCTCGAACAACCAAGGCAAAATCGAGGGAAAGTGGAAAATGGTGTCGGCACCCAACAACAGCGACACCAAAACAAAAGATAGCTTCACGCAGATGAACGAGGCCGGCGTCTTCATGCACCTTGAGTTCAAGCCGAACGGGGTGCTCACCATCGGCATCGGGGCCAACAAACCAGAATTGCTCGAGCTCATCAAGGCCACCGCCCCGGACAAGAAGATCGCCTGGGACGCCAAGTACAAGCTCCTCTCCGGTGATGGCGTGGAACTGTACGACCTGCCCAAAGACATGCAGTCCGGCGGGAGCGGGTTGTTCGGAAAGAGTAACCGCGGGCGGGTCGTGATTAAAATTGTTGGCGATGACATGACCATGACCGACCAGCAAGGTACGGGCCGGCTGACCCGCATGAAGTGATGGACGGACCACCCGCCAGTTAGTTCGCACACCAACCAGCGCTGCCCGTCGCACACGCGGCGGGCCTGCGTTCACACCGTAGGGCCTCCTCAAATGACCCGCCTCCTTCTCGCACTTCTCGCCCTGCTCGCGGTCGGTTCGGGGGTTCGCGCCGCCGAATCGCCGGTCACCGCCGTCGCCACCTACCCCGCAAGCCTCAAACTGCGGGGCATGGACGACGCGCCGCAACTCGTCATCACAGGCACACGGGCCGACGGCCGCTCCGTCGATCTCACCGGGGCCGCGACTTACGCCGTGGGTGACGCCAAGGTCGCCCGCGTCGAGCCGTCCGGCCGCGTGTTCCCGCTCGCCAACGGGACCACCGAAATCACCGTGAGCGTCGCGGGCAAAACCCTGAAGGTGCCGGTCGCCGCCGAGAAGATGGAGGCCCCCCTCCCGATCAACTTCGGCAACCACGTGGTGCCCATCTTCACGAAACTGAGCTGCTCCTCGGGCGGGTGCCACGGGAAGATCGCGGGCCAGAACGGGTTCCGGCTCTCGCTGCTCGGCTTCGATGCCGCGTTCGACTACGAGAACCTCCTGAAAGAGGGCCGCGGGCGCCGCGTGTTCCCGGCGGCCCCCGACGCGAGCCTCCTGCTGACGAAGGCCGTCGGTGCGGTCCCCCACGGGGGCGGCAAGAAAATGGAGGTCGGGAGCGAAGAGTACAAGATCGTCCGCCGGTGGATCGCGTCCGGGTTGCCCTTCGGCAGCAAGGACGACCCCACGGTGACCAAGATCAGCGTGTACCCCGAAACGCGCGTCATCGACCGCAACGGGCGCCAGCAACTCGCCGTGTACGCGCACTACTCGGACGGCTCGGTCGAAGATGTCACGCGCCGCGCGCAGTACGAGAGCAACGACACCGATATCGCGGGTGTGACCGAGGCCGGACTGGTGAACGCCCAGAACATTACGGGTCAGGCCGCGGTCATGGCCCGCTTCAACGGGCACGTGACGGTGTTTCGTGCGAGCGTCCCCCGGGCCGGTGCCGCCGCCAGCTTCGCGTTCAAAGAACAGACCGTGGTGGACAAGCACACCGCGAAGAAGTGGAAAGAGTTGAACATCGCCCCGTCGGAACTGTGCAGCGACGAGGTGTTCATCCGCCGGCTCTCGCTCGACCTCACGGGAACGCTGCCCGAGCCCAAAGCCGTTACGGCCTTCGTCGCGGACAAGAGCCCGAACAAGCGCGAAGCCCTTGTAGACAGGCTCCTGGAGACCCCAGAGTACGCGTACTTCTTCGCCAACAAGTGGGCCGACATCCTCCGCGTCAAGCGCCGCAACCAGCCGAACCGGGCTTACGGCACGTTCGCGTTCCACACCTGGATTCGCGAGGCGATGGCGAGCGACAAACCCTACGACGATTTCGTCCGTGACATCATTTGCGCGATCGGCGACGAGAGCAAGTCCCCGGCGACGGTCTGGTACAAGGAGGTGAAGACCCCCGAAAACTTCGTGGACGACGTGAGCCAGGTGTTCCTCGGCCAGCGCCTCGCGTGCGCCCAGTGCCACCACCACCCCTATGAGAAGTGGTCGCAGGACGACTACTGGGGCGTCGCGGCGTTCTTCGGCCGCGTGGGCTTCAAAAACGTGCAGACCCCGGGCGTGTCGAACCAGAACCAACAGAACCAGAAGCAGGTGCTGTTCGTCCGCAGCAGCGGGAACGTCCAGAACAAGCGCACGGGCCAAACCTCGCCGATGAAGGCACTGGACGCGGACCCGATGACGACCGCGAGCGACGAGGACCCGCGCCAGAAGTTCGCGGACTGGATGACCTCCCCGAAGAACCCGTTCTTCGCGAAGACGGTTGCCAACCGGTACTGGGCGCACTTCTTCGGGCGCGGCATCGTGGACCCGCTGGACGACATGCGCATCACGAACCCGCCGTCGAACCCTGAACTCCTCGACGCGCTGGCGCAAACGCTGATCGATAACAAGTACAGCCTGAAGGCGCTTGTGGGGGCGATTTGCAAGAGCCGCACCTACCAGCTCTCCGCCGAGCCGAACGAGTTCAACAAGGGCGACAAACAGTCGTTCGCGCGGTACTACCCGAAGCGCCTCCAGGCGGAGGTGCTGTTCGACGCGGTGGCGAAGCTGACCGACGCGCCGACGAACTTCCCGGGGCTCCCGAGCGACAAGTTCGCCCCGAACCGCGCGATCATGCTCCCGGACGAGTCGTTCGCGTCGTACTTCCTCGACGTGGCCGGCCGGCCCCAGCGGATCAGCGCGTGCGAGTGCGAGCGGGTGAACGATGCGAGCCTCGCGATGACGCTGCACCTGCTCAACAGCCAGGAGATCCAGGACAAGATCGCGCGGACCGGTGGCCGTGCCGACCAGCTCGCGAAGGACAAGCGGTCCGACACCGAGAAGGTGGAAGAGCTGTTCCTCCTGGCGACCGGGGTGAAGCCGACGAAATTCAAGCTCGATCTCGCGCTGGAGCACATCGCCAAGCACGAGAAGAACAAGAAGATCGCCTACGAGAACATCATCTACGCGCTGCTGAACTCGAAGGGGTTCCTGTTCAACCAGTAACCGGCGCACACCGGCATCGCCCAAAACGTCGCGGCCGAGGAAACCCCTCGGCCGCGTCGTTTTGGCATCCGCGGGGGCGTGCGAATGCGCGTGCGGCACCCACCGGCCAAGGGCCGGACGCACACGCCCGCGGCCCCGGTCCCCAAGGGGCCGCCACAGCCGACCGCCGCGGCGCTCCGCCAGGCGCTCGGCAAGAGCCACCTCGGAAAAGAGGTGCGGGCCGTCGGCCGCGAACTCGCCGAGTGCCCGTCATCAAGTACGATTCGTGGCAGCTCGACGCTAATGACGCGAGGGTCGGGAACGGAGAGGACAACCAGTTCTACCCGGAGTGGCAGTCGAAGGGGCTCGACATGCTCGTCTTCGAGGGGAAGGTCACGGCCATCTGGGTGTTCAACGAGGGGGCCGACGAGCACAAACGGTATCAGGGCCAACTGCCCGGGGCGCTCGGGTTCGACGACAACGAGGAGACCATCGAGAAGAAGCTCGGCAAGCCCGAAGAGGTCGACAACTACGAGCCTCGGCGGGTGCTCGGTAAGGGGCCGCTCGTCGAGGACCGGTTCCTCAACTACCCGGATGGTAGGACGGTGCTGCTGCGCCGGCCGAAAGGGGGCGGTGGGCCATCCATTACATCTCGCTGGGGAGCCCCGGCACAGATGCGTGAGTCTACAACCCCAAAGGGCGGGCCGTTAGACGCTGTTGGACCCAGATAGATTCTTGTTTAGTCGGTTGTTGCTTAATTATTGGCATGTTGGGGCAGACCCCGTTGCTCAACTGGCGCGGCCCGTTCCCCTGATCGGGATAGGGCGCGACCATCATCAGCCCGGCGGGTCCCCGGTTAGGGTCGTCACCAAGACGGACACTCTGAACCACACCCAGCCGACACCAACCCCGATACGCAGGTGGTGGCGCCCGCGGTGTACACGGTGGGCGTCGAAACGCCGGCCCGGTCGGTGGCGGAGCCGTTGCTCGAACGGGGCGTTCGCCACCTGTTCGTCGCGGACCCGAGCGGGGTCGTCATCAGCCCCATCGGCGTGCTCAAGACGTTGGGGTAACCGGCGCCCGCGGGGCGTCACTTGGGCTTGGGGATGTACGACAGCAGGTAGAAGAACAGCGCGCAGCAGATCACCCCCAGGAACATCACGAGCCACGCCTGGAACACCCACGCGTACACCCGGCGGTACGGGACGGGCGCTTCGGCCCCGCTCGG
>DASWYH010001279.1:0-2432 GCA_036405095.1 Gemmata sp.
GCCGACCTGAAGCGGCGGCAGGCGGAGGCGCTGCCGCTGTACCGGGCCGCCGACCCGCAGCCGGACCGGGTGCTGCCCAAGCGGTGATGCCCGGCCGACGAACAGCATTCCCGAAACAAAACCAACGGGGCTTGAGCGCCCCGCCCTTTCGATACCTCCCGTGTGAGCTGATGTGCGAGCCGTTGACCGGGGCTCTGGCCGCGCCGATGCCGGGGCGTCCGCGCTGACGCTCCCAGTAAGCTCGCGCCCGGACGCGTGTATTACTTACGGCATCCGCCCCGTCCCGGTACATGGAACACCGTATGACACGTCTTTTGTTGATGTCACTCCTCGGCGTGGCCGCCGCTGTGCCGCTCGCCCGGGCCGACGACTGGCCCCAGTGGATGGGGCCGACCCGCGACGGCGTGTGGGCCGAGACCGGGATCCTGGAACAGTTCCCGAAGGGCGGGCCGAAGGAACTCTGGCGGGTGCCGATCGCGGCCGGGTACGCCGGGCCCGCGGTGGCCGACGGCAAGGTGTACGTGTTCGACCGCGTGCTCGCCAAGGGCGCGAAGAACCCGGACGACCCGTTCAACGCGAAAGATAAAGTGGCCAGCACCGAGCGCGTCCTGTGCCTCGACGCGAAGACGGGCAAGGAGCTGTGGAAGCACGAGTACGAGTGCGCGTACCAGATCAGCTACCCGTCCGGGCCGCGCTGCACACCCACGGTCCACGGGGGCAAGGCGTACACGGTCGGCGCGATGGGCGACCTGTACTGCCTCGACGCCGCCACCGGCAAGGTGCTGTGGTCGAAGAACTTCCCGAAGGACTGCGGCGCGAAGCCGCCGCTGTGGGGGTTCAGCGGGCACCCGCTCGTGTACAAGAACCTGCTCGTCTGCCTGGTCGGCGGCGAGGGGAGCGTGGCCGTCGCGTTCGACAAGGACACCGGCAAGGAGGCGTGGAAAGCCCTGAGCGCGAAGGAGCCGGGCTACGGCCCGCCGACGCTCGTCGAGGCCGGCGGCAAGCCGCAGGTGCTGATCTGGCACGCGGAGTCGATCAACGGGCTGAACCCGGACACCGGCGAGAGGTACTGGAGCGTCCCGCTCGCCCCGTCCTACGGCATGTCGATCATGGCCCCGCGGAAGTCCGGCGACCTCTTGTTCGCGGGCGGCAACGGCACGAGCGCGGTGCTGAAGCTCGACAAGGACAAGCCGGGCGCGACACTCCTGTGGAAGGGCGCGATGGCCGACAAGGCGGACAAGGCCAAGGGGCTGTACCCGATCAACATGACCCCGTTCGTGGAGGGCGGCACCATCTACGGCGCGGACCAGCCGGGCATGTTCCGCGCGGTCGAGCTGGAGACGGGCAAGCGGCTGTGGTTCACGCACGTGCCGACGATCGGCCGGGAGGAGGACGAGGACTTCAAGATGGCCGGGTCGGGCACCGCGTTCGTGGTGAAGAACGGGGACCGGTACTTCCTGTTCGCCGAGACGGGCGACCTGATCATCGCGAAGCTGTCTCCGAAGGGGTACGAGGAGTTAAGCCGCGCGAAGCTGGTGGAGCCGACCGGGGCGGCGTTCGGGCGGAAGGTGGTGTGGACGCACCCGGCGTTCGCGAACAAGTGCGTGTTCGTCCGCAACGACAAGGAAATCGTTTGCTACTCGCTGGCGAAGTGACCCGTCGGCCTCTGTTCCGGGCGCCGACCGCACGCGAGGGGGAGGGGCTGAGCCTCGCCCCCTCGACGTCTCCCAGAGAAGCGGGTGTGCGAGCCGCTGTCCGAAACGCTGGGCGCGGCGACGCCCGACGATCTCAACGCCATCGCCCGCTGCCGTCGCGTCGAGTTCGTCCCACCGACCCGGCGACCGCCGCGGCGGCGTACCATGGTTGGCGGTCCGACGATACCCTCTTGGCCGCTGACGGCGGTGGTCTCCCCCGAGCGGCGCAGTTTCGTCACTTCTTCGGCGCGTACTTGTCCATGTCCCTGGCTGCGGCTTCGCACGCCTTTGCGAATTTGTCACTCAACGGCCCGACCCAGTCCTGAACCATCTTGGTGACCTTCTCGCCCGCCTTCTTCGGGGTGCCGGCGTCGAACGGCGGGCCGGGTCGTACTCCAGCGCCAGTTGCGTCATCCTGGCGATGCCCTCGCCGAGCAACTTGGCCAGCAGGACGAGCGCGAAGTCGATGCCCGCGCTCACCCCGCCGCCCGTCACCCGGTTGCGGTCGGTCACCACCCGGCCCTGCTCCGGCTTCGCCCCGAAGTGCGCGATGGCGGGGTGCAGCGCCCAGTGGCAGGACGCCTTATACCCCCGGAGCAGCCCGGCCGCGCCGAGTACCAGAGACCCGGAGCAGACGCTCGTCACGTACTTCGCCCGCGCGCCGCGGTCGGCGAGGAACTTCAGCGCCTCGGGGTCCCGCATGACCTCGATCTGCCCCGGCCCGCCGCCGACGAAGAT
>DASWYH010001280.1:0-3748 GCA_036405095.1 Gemmata sp.
CTGGGACCGCGGCCGTCCCGGCCGCCGCGACACCACCCGAACAACGAACCAACAACCCGCGCAAGCGCGGCTGCTTTTATAGACCGACTCCGGGCCACCGCCGTCCCGGCCGCCGCGACACCGCCCGAGCGCGAATCCCACCGAAGCCCCCGGCCCGGGGTTCGCCCTTGCTTCCCGAAGATCCCGGTGCCTATTCTCCGCGTGCCGCGCGGGTAGCGTTCCCATACGTTTCTGATTCGGGTTCGTTGTGCGGCCGGGACGGCCGCGGTCCCAGGGAAAACAGCATGCGCATCACACGAGTCGTGGCGTGGCAGGTCGATCTGCCGCTCCACGAAGGCAGCTACAAGTGGTCCGGCGGGAAGTCGGTCACCGTGTTCGACAGCACAGTCGTCGCGGTCGAAACCGATACCGGCGTCACTGGATACGGCGAGGTATGCCCACTCGGCCCCGCGTACCTTCCTGCGTATGCCAATGGGGTGCGCGCGGGCTTGAAGGAGATCGCCCCGGCGCTCCTCGGCGCCGACCCGACGCAACTCGGTAAGCTCAACCGCACCATGGACGCCGCGCTCAAGGGGCACCCGTATGTGAAGTCGGCCGTCGATGTCGCGTGCTGGGACATCTTGGGAAAGGTCGCGGGGCTCCCGGTGTGCGAGCTGCTCGGCGGGCGCTACGGCGACGATTTCCACCTCTACCGCGCGATCTCGCAGGAAGCGCCGGAGGCGATGGCCGCCAACGTCGCGGGCTACCGAGCCGAGGGCTACCGCCGGTTCCAGCTCAAAGTCGGCGGCGACCCCGATACGGACATCGAGCGCATCAAGGCGGTGTCCGCGGTGCTCCAGCCGGGCGACCGGTTGGTCGCGGACGCAAACACCGGCTGGCTCCAGCACGAAGCGATCCGCGTTGCAAAAGCGGTCCGCGACATCGACGTGTACATCGAGCAGCCGTGCCTCACCTACGAAGAGTGCCGGGCCGTTCGGCGCCGGATCACGCAGCCCTTCATCATCGACGAGAACATCGACGGGATCGACGTGCTGATGCGCGCGCACGCGGACGGCGCGCTGGACGCCGTCAACTTGAAGATCAGCAAGCTCGGGGGGCTCACGAAGACCAAGCAGCTCCGCGACCTGTGCGTCTCGCTCGGGATCGGGATGACGCTCGAAGACAGTTGGGGCGGTGACATCGTCACGGCCGCGATCGCGCACCTCGCGCACAGCACCCCGACGGAGTTCCTGTTCAGTTCGACGGACTTCAACAGCTACGTGACGCGCACAATTGCCGACGGCGCCCCGCACCGCCGAAACGGGAGACTCGCGGCCCCGCAAGCGCCGGGTCTGGGCATTCAGCCGAAGCTGAACGAGTTCGGGGCGCCGGCGGTCGAGGTGTTCTGATTCCCTGGGACCGCGGCCGTCCCGGCCGCTTCGCGCGATACCGCGACCCGGACATCCGCCCACCTCTTCCCAAGGCGCAACGAACGGCCGGGACGGCCGCGGTCCCAGGGCAATAGCCGTCCCGGCCGCTTCGCGCGATACCCCGACCCGGACATCCGCCCACCTCTTCCCAAGGCGCAACGAGCGGCCGGGACGGCCGCGGTCCCAGGGAAACAATCATCGGATGTTGTGCGCGGGGTCCACCTTTTGGAACGACCGCAGGGCCGCGAGTCCGGACCCGAGCGCCATCAGCATCGTGACCGCCGCCGAGCCGAGCAGGATGTACCGGTGCAAGCGCACCGCGGTGCCCATCGCGTTCGCGCCTTCGGACAGGGCGAGCGTGATGGGCGCCGCCAGCGCGATCCCAAACAGCCCCACCCAGAACGACTGCACCAGGACCGAGAACTTCAGGCGCCACTTCGGTATGCCCATCGCCCGGAGCGTGGCGAACTCGCGCTGACTCGCAGCGGTCGCGGCGAATAGCGTCTGGCTCGTCACCACGGCACCGACGAGCAGCCCGAGCAGCGCAGTAAACCCGATCGCGATTCCCGCTTTCGTTGTGGTGAGCCAGTGCAGCCGGGAGCGCGCGGAAAACTCGTCCGCCGTGAACGCGCTCAGATTCGGGTAACCACTCATCCGGCGCGCCACCGCCGGGGCGTCATCGGGGTTCTTGCACCGCCCGACGAGGTAGGTCACCTCATCGGGCTGGTAGGCCAGCAGCACGCGCGCGGTTTCGAGCGAGCAGAACAGGTACGGGCCGCCCAGGCTCTTGCACCCGGACACGAGGCCCACAACACGAATGCGCCGCCCGAGAATTTCCGCCGTGTCGCCGATCCCGCGGATGCCGAGCCGCTCCAACTCGCCCTCGTCCACCGCCACCGCCATCGGTTGCGCGAGCCGGGCGAGCAGCTCGGGGTTGTTGCGCACCACGTCCGGCGCGGCGAGCGAGTGCGGATCGAGCCGCGCCCCGACGACGTTACACACCTGCGTGGTGGTTCGGTCCGGGGTCGCGCCCTGGCGGGTCCACGGTGCGAACCCGACGATCGCGCCCTCCGCACGATCGACCTCGGGTTGCGCCGCGAGCTTGGACACCCACCGTTCCGGGATCGGTCGCCCGAAATCGACGCTCCGCACGGACGGGAACCCGACCCACACATCGGCCGGGGCGCGGTCCACGGGCATCGAGAGCACGGAAAGCAGCCCGAGCACCAGCCCCGACTGCACCGCGACCAGCACCGCGCTGAACGCAACGGCGAGGATCGCGGGCAAAAACCGCTGCCGCTCGTACCAGATAGTGGAAAGCGAATAGCTCACGGTTGCTCACACCCAGAACTTCATTTTCGCCTTCAGATCGGGGGGGAGCTTGTTCTCCAACAGCTTGCGCACCTCGTTCGGGTGGTAGCGCGTGCTGAAGTGCCCGGCGACAATGACCTCGTTCTTGAACCGCGCCGCGCGCTCCACGAAGTCGTCCAGGTGCATGTGCCCGAACTTGTGGATCTTGTCGCGCCGGTGGCTCGCCCGGATGAAGCTCATCTCCGTGATCAGGATCTTCGCCTCGAAGCACGCCGGGCACGCATCCAGGCCCGCCGGGGAGGTGTCGCCCGTGTAGGCCACGATCGGGATGCGCACCTCGCGCGTGATCGCGGTCCCGGCGAGCTTCAGTTCCTTGATCTTCTCCCCGGGCAAACCGACGAACTCCTCTTTGAGCTTGTTCCGCCGCTCCCACACCACGAACCCGCGGCTCGGGATCGTGTGGACCGTGTTGAACACCGTGACCACGTGTTCGCGGGTCAACTCGATCTCGTCCCCGGCGGTCAGCCCCTTGATGTGCGCCAGTTGCCGCCCGCGGTCGAGCCGGTGCATCACCGCCATCAGCTTCTTCACATCCTCCAGGCCCTCCGTGGGCACGTACACGGTGGGCGGCTCCATCTTCATCATGCGCCGGCGGGCGACGTACACCGGGAGCGCGGCGACGTGGTCCAGGTGCGTGTGCGACACGAACCACGTCGGCGTGCCCATGAAGTCCCAGGGCTGCGCGCCGAGGTCGAACCCGATCTTCAGTTCGGGGATGCGCCAGTAGCTCTGAACGGCGGCCCGCGACCAGCCTTCCACGGTCAGACCGGCGTGCGTGAGCGTGTGATACGGGGCGTTGTCCACCGGCCGATCGGGCAGCATGTCGCGTCCTTTGGCAAATCCGAGGCGAAAACCGACTTCTCCATCTTACAAAGCGACACTCCCGCGGCCGGGGCGGTTCGTGCGGCCCGCCTCGTAGCCCCGGGTCCGCAACCCGGGCGCCTTTTACCGCGCGCGCCGACTATTCC
>DASWYH010001281.1:0-3903 GCA_036405095.1 Gemmata sp.
AGGGACTCGCTCTCAGTACCGGTAGATCGCCGCGAGCCCGGTGGTCGTTGGCATCTGGTCGGACGGGGTCACGATCACCATCACCTGCTTCTTGAGCGCCAGCTCGGCGAGGTCGTCGAGCATGTCACCCGCACCCACCTCGGCAGAGGGGTTCAGGGCGCCGGTATCGAGGTCAACCGACCCGTGAACGGTCCGGTCCGCGTCGATGAGCAGCACCCCGATGCGGCCCGCGACCGCGGCCCGCGCGGCGTCGCTGAGGTCGCCGCTCCCCTTGCCGCGCGCGGTCGCGGTGCCGAAGTCCTCACGGATGCGGGCGAGTCGCGCGAGGTAGTGCTTCTCGAACGCCCTCCACGCGGCCTCGCGGATCTCGTGCAGGCTCCAGTTCGTCCAGTCCCCGTGAACCGCGTCCGGGGTGATGAACCGGTTCTTGCTGAGGGCGCGGAACTCGACCAGGTTCTCTTCCATCCCCGCCAGTATGAGCGGCAGCCCGCTCGGTTCGGACACCCGGTGCGCGATCTGGCGGTCCACCTCGCGGAAGAACCGCTCCGCGTCCGGGTGGGAGATCTTCCCGTGCCCGGGGGCGTGCCCGTTCGGCTCGGCGGGTTGCGCGCGGGCCGTTGCAGCGGGAGGCGCGAGCGTGAGTTGGACCCCGGGCACCGTGAGCGGGGTCAGCACGTAACGGTTGCCGCGGAACAGGGCGACCCGCTCGCGCGACACGCACAGGACATGAAACGGCTCGGCCGACTGGACGTACCGCAGCAGCGGCTTCACGTGGAACGTGCTGCCGACCTCGACCCGCTCCGGCACCGTTCGGGGGAGCGTGAACGCGTCGAACCGCTGGGCGGACGCGAGCACCACCACACCGTCCAGCGCGTGCCCCCAGAAGCCCTTATCCGCTTCGAGCTTGTGGAGCTGCTCAACAATGTGTCCCGCCGCCGCGCCGGGCGCGGGGCCGAGCAACTCTTCGGCCCGGTGCGCGAGGTTGCGGAACCCGACTGGTGCAAGCGCCTCGGCACCGGTCCCGCGGTTCGTCGGGAGGTAAATCGACACACACGGCGATTCGTTCGCGGCGAGGATCGAGGCAATGTAGCCGCTGTCCGGTGTGCGAATCATGGATCGTCTCCCGTGGGGGCGCCACCAGCACAGGGGTGCAACCGGCGCGCCCTACTTCTCGATCGGCAGCCCCTTCTCGGTCCACGCGCGCCACCCGCCGTCCATGCTGGTGACGTTCGTGTAGCCCATCTTTTGGATCGCGTCGGCGGCGAGCGCGGACCGGAACCCGCCCCCGCAGTACAAGACGACGGGCGTTGTCGGGTCCGGAACCTTCGACTCGATGTCGCGCTCGATGACGCCTTTCCCGAGGTGAACCGCCCCGGGAACGTGCCCCGCTGCGAACTCGCTCTCCTCGCGCACGTCCACCAGAACAAACGCATCACCCGCGGTCTGGCGGACGCGCACGTCGTCAACGGTGCATTCTTTCACCCGCGTCTTCGCGTCAGAAACGATCTTCAAGAACCCCGGGGCGTGTTGCTTGGCCATCTTGCTCTCCCAAACGAACCAAAAATTGAAGCCCGAAACCTGAGAGGCGCGGCGGCGCATTCTTTTCGGATTTCGGGCGGCTCACGTTCGTGCTCCCTGCCGATGGCGGGGCACTCACCGTCGTCGTCATCGTCGCGGCGGCGGGCCAACAGCACCTCGTGGATCAGCGTCTCCACGTCCTTCACGTCCTCAATGCCCAAGAACCCGAAGTGCTGGGTGGTCTCGGTGGTCTCGGTGCGCGTGCGCCCGCTCGCGTCACGCACCGTGCGTGTGTTGTAGGTCGTTTCGGTCCCGAACACGAGGTCCCCGTTGTCCTCCACCCAGAACGATTTCTTGATCCACATGCGCCGCAAATCCGACGGCGCGTACGATTCGCAGTGCCCCGCCTTGTCCCACAGGGCCACATTGAACCGGGCGCGCGGCGGCCAGTGACCGCGTACCACCCGAGCCGCGCCTGCCGCTTCCTGGCGATCGGCCCGAGGATCGCGAACGCGAGCCCGAACAGGACGAAAAGGACCGGCACGATTGCCGCAACTGGCGGGGCCTTCGCCGCCCCGAACATCACCCCCGCAACCACGATCCCCAAACAAAACACGAACGCACCCACGGCGATGAGCGCGAAGCCCTGTTTTTTCGCGATCTCGGCCGACGGCCGGCAGATGTAGTGCAGCACCTCGCCGCGCGACAACTCGTCCGCGACCTGTGCCACCAGCGCGGGGTTCTTGAACCCGGGGCGGAGGTCGAGCGCCTCTGCCGCCCTCCCGTTGCCCGCGACGTCGCCACCCGCGGCGCCGCGGGCCTTCCTTTTCGGTTTTTCGTCTTCCTCGTCGTCACCGCGGGGCTTCGGCTTCTACTTACTGCGCGCGTCTACGTTCGGGCGTGGTGGTCTTTGCCTGGTACCTTTTCTTCGGCGGTGGGGCCACGGTGCCCGCAGTCGGGACACTTGAGCGTCATCGCCACGGTGGCTCCTCTCTCGAAGGCACGGCTCAAACAGGATGACAAATCCGAAGATAAAAGCAACGGCCTCGGAACACGTTTTCACCACCTGCCCCAATCGCCAGAGTCGGACGCAGCTTGCCCACGCAGCGAGGCCCGCGCAACCTGTGCAACCGTCAAGTCCGCTACCCGGTGCAATCGGAATCGGCGCAGTTGGGCTCAAGTCGCGCAGGGCGCCCGCCCGGCGCGACCTAGAATCGGGTGTCGGGGTTCGCCCATGGTGCCGCGCCCGAGGAGGGGTCGATGTTGCGGAAATTGATGCTTGTCGCGGTCGCGGCGCTGCTCGTGGGCGCGGTCGGGTGCCGGCACCGGTGCTGCCACTTGAACGACCCGAACCGGCGCCCGCGCCCGTTCCTGCCGGCGGCCCCGCGGAACTCGGAACTGCTCCCGCCGGCCGGGGTGCCGACCACACCCGCGCCGCCGGTCGGCCCGCCGCCGGGGTCGAGCAACTTCCCGCCGCCGGCGCTCGACGTGCCCCCCGGGGCCGTGCCGAAGACCGGCGGCCCGGACGTGCTGTTCCCGGACCCGCTCCCCGGCAGCGCGTCGGGTCGGGCGCCGCAACCGGCTCCGACGGTGCCCCTCGGCGCCCCGGTCAAACCGCAGACCTCCGAACCGCCCAGGACCGCGGCCCCGGGCGCGGCGGGTTTTACTAAGGTCAAAGACGGATTGTTTGCCGGGCGCAAGCCGACGCTCGACGGGTTCGACGCGCTCAAAAATGCCGGGTTCCGCGCCGTCGTGTACCTGCACCCCACGGGGCAGGACGTGAGCGCGATCAAGGACATGGCGGCGACCCGCGGTTTAACGCTCCACGCCATCGAAACGACGCCCGAAACGCTCGCCGATGCGGTGACCGAGTTCAACCGCGTGGCCGCGGACCGGTTGAACCGCCCGGCCTACGTGTTCGGTGAGGACGACCAGCGCGCGGGGGCCGTGTGGTACTTGCACCTGCGGGCGGTCGATGCGCTCGGTGACGACGCGGCCCGGCTCCGCGCCAAACCGCTGGGCCTCAGCGACCAGGGCGACGAGGGGCGCGCGTTCGCGCTCGCGATCCAGCGCGTGCTGGAATCGAGGTAACTCGCGCGGAGGCTGCCACCCCGTTGGCCGCGCCCGGTTCCTTGGGGCGTGGGTTGAGGGGTGCGATTCTTCCAAGCTCTTCTCGCGCCCCTCAACCCGCTCCCGACCACCCCGAACCCATCTCTGCGTCCCCCTGCCTTGGTGGTGAGGTGCCGAAGCGGTCCGCGGCGCGGTCGGAACCGGAATGGGGCACCGGCCCTCCTTATACAAGATCGCGGCGCCCCTTTCGCTCGCTCGTCGGTGCGAGCTGCTCCCTCCGGGCGCGCATTCCGCCGCCCATACGAGCCGAGCCCC
>DASWYH010001282.1:0-12862 GCA_036405095.1 Gemmata sp.
GAGGCGCCCGCCGCACGCGGTGAGGAACACGTCGAACGCGAGCAGCGCGGTCAGCCCCACGACCGCGGCGAGCGCGCGGCGCAGGGGCACCGCGAACACCGGCTGCTCGGCCGAGCGCCGCCACAGGAGGGCCGCCCCGTCGGTCCCGTGGGGCAGGTAGCAGAGCCACGCGACCGCCGCCACCACCAGGCACAGCGCCAGCACCGGCGCCGGCGGCACGACCCAGGCGACAGCCGACACGAGCACCGCGTAGAAGACGATCGCGAACAGTTCGGCCCCGCGCCGGTCGGTGTCCCCGAGCCACTGCCGGAGCCACTTGTCGAGCACCGCAATGGGCACGAACACGCCCACGAACGTGACCGCGAGCAGCGCGCCCCAGAGCACGAGCAGGAACGCGAGGTAGAGCGTGTACGACGAGTAGAGCCCGACGGCCCGCCACCCCGCCGGGAAGGCTCCCCACAGCACCGCCGCGAGGGCGCCCCACGCGCCCAGCGCCCCGACGATGGCGAACACGACCGGGGGGGTGCGCCGGGGCAGCGGCGGGACGCCCCGCAGGTCGATGCCGTGGTCGTACCGGAGCCACGCCGCGGACGCGGTGAGCCGCCGGCCGACGGCCGCGAGCTTCACGACCCACGGGAGCGGCTCGCGCCGGTGCCGGACCGCGACGAGCAGCCCGACCCCGACGAGCGCGAGCGCGGCGATCCCGTCGTGCAGGTCGGACGTGGCGAACCGCCCGCCGACCTCCAGGCCGACGACGAACGCGCAGACGGCCAGCGTGAACCACGTGCCGGCCGGCAGCACTCGCCCGTTTCGAGGGAAGACCGAGGTGAGCAGCTTCATGGGGGTATTTCACCACACCGGCGGACGAACGCCAACCGTTTCGCCCGATCCGCGCAACCGGCCGGAGAGGCGCTAACCATTCTACCAGTTCGACCGGAACAGGTTACGGGCACAAAACAGAAATGTCGGCGGGCGGGCTCAAGTTCCGATTTTCGGGCGCTCGGGGCCGAAACGGAGGTGCGCGCATTCCACGGATGTCACCGCCGAGCGCGTTTCGATTGCGGAGGCGAATGGCTCCGGGTGTGCGGTTCGTCGCGAGCGGGCCACACTCCGAGCATCCAACGGGAAACGACCGCGCCGCAACGCCGGCGAAACGACAGCGCCGGATTCACCCGGTGACCAGCGGGCGCAGCTCGCCCGCGAGGAACACGCTGCCCGTCACACACACCAGATCGGCTCCGGTCACGGCCGCACGGGCTCCCGCCCACGCCGCCGGGGCGGTCGGGTGCGTCGTGAACGGCGTCCCCGGTGCGACGGCAGCGAGCGCGGCGGCGAGCTTCTCCGGCGACACGCCCCGCGGGTTGTTGCTGTACTTCGTCAGGTGGAAGTGGTCGAAGTAGCCCGCGAGGACGCGCAGGATCTCCGGGAACGGCTTGTCCGACGACACCGCGAGCACCACCCGTTTCGCGCCGGCCGCCGGGAACGCTTCGCGGAGGGTGTCCACCAGCGCTTCCGCGCTCGGGACGTTGTGCGCGGTGTCGAGGACCAGCACCGGGCGTTCGTGCATCACTTCGATCCGCGCGGGCCACTTCACCTGAGCCAACCCGCGCGCGACGGCGGCGGGCGGGATGTGCATCCCGGCTTCGCGCAGGCGGTCGAGAACCGTTACCGCGATCGCGGCATTGGCGCGCTGGTGCGCGCCAAGGAGACCGACCCCCAAAGGGAGGGATATTTCCGCTGCCACATCTGGCGCGCCGGGTACGCGAGCCGTTTCCGAAAGTGCCTTCCTCCGTTTCCCTTCAGGGGGGGGGCCGGGGGGCCGGTCGTCTTGTCCCGGGTTCATTGAGGGCGGAACTGGGACAGGTTCGCCTCCCACTTCCCAGAGGGGCGCGGCCACCTCGGCCGCGACTGCGCGAACCACCGCACGGGGGCCGCTCTGCGTGACGCCGCTCACCACCGGCACGCGCGGCTTGATGATTCCGGCTTTCTGGAACGCGATCGCTTCCAGCGTGCCGCCGAGCTGGGCCGTGTGGTCGAGCCCGATGTTCGTGACGACCGACACCAGCGGGTGACACACGTTCGTGCTGTCGAACCGCCCCCCGAGCCCCACTTCGATCACGGCAACGTCGCACCGGCGCCGCACGAAGTGCAAGAACCCGAGTGCCGTGCCGATCTCGAAAAAGGTGGGCGCGGGAAAGGCGGAAGGGGGAGCCCCCCGCACCAGCGGGTATTCGGCCTCCATCGCGCGCACCGCGGGCGCGACCTCTTCCATTCGGGCCACGAACTCCGCTTCGGAGATGGGCACGCCGTTCACCTGCACCCGCTCCTCGACGCGCGTGAGGTGCGGCGAGGTGAACAGCCCGACGCGGTAGCCCGCGGTTTGTAGCACCGACGCGAGCATCGCGCACGTCGAGCCCTTGCCCTTCGTTCCGGTGACGTGAACGAGTCGCAGCCGGTCTTGCGGGTCGCCGAGGCGCCGGAGCAGCGCGCGCATGCGTTCGAGCTTCAGGTCGAGTGGCGCGGCGGCCCGCACCTCGTAGTTGATGCGCCCGTACCAGAACGAAATGGCCTCGTCGTAGGTCATCGGTCACCATTGCAGGGAGCCGTCGCGGAGGGTGTTATAGGGTCCGCGGTTCGGCACTCAACTCGGCTCCCGGCTCCTCGCCCCGAACCGGTGGCCCGAGGACCGCAACCGGTAGGCGGTTCATGAAACCGAAATGAGGATCGTGCCCCCAAGGTGTCGCCGGGGCGCGCTCACCGCGTTTATGTGCGGATGGGACCAGACCGCGCTGTTCATGTGTCTCGCGGAAAGCGGTGGCGATGAGAACCTGGAAGGTGGGCATCGTCGGGGGCGGCCCCGGCGGGCTGATGACGGCGTATTTGATCCAGAAGTACGCGACCGAGCCGCACGCGCTCACCGTTTTCGAGGCCGGCACCCGCCTGGGCGGGAAGATCCTCACCAGCACGTTCACGAGCGCGCCGGCGAGCTACGAAGCGGGCGCGGCGGAGCTGTACGATTACTCACCCGTCGGCGAGGACGCGCTCCGCGAACTGGTCGCGGAACTCGGGCTCCCGACCCGCCCGATGGGCGGCTCCGCGGTCATCATCAATCACCGCGTCCTTGCGAACCTCGACGACATCCACGCGCACCTCGGCCCGCGGGCCGCAGCCGCGTTCGCAACATTCGACCGCGCGGCCAAGGACTGGGTCAGCCCGCGGGAGTTTTACCACTCCGACGACCCGGGCGGAGTTCCGATCGGCACCGCCCCCGGGCGCTTTGATGCGATCACCGCGGGCATCGCGGACCCGGCGGCGCGGGCGTTCGTTGAGACCCTCATCCACAGCGACCTCGCAACCGAGCCCGGAGCGACCAGCGCCTCCTACGGGCTGCACAACTACGTCATGAACGACCCGGCGTACATGCACCTGTACAGTATCGAGGGCGGGAACGAGCGGCTGCCCGGCGAACTGGCGGACCGGATACGGGCCGAAAAGTGTCTGGAGCACAGGGCCGTTCGCATCGGCCGCGAGCCCAATGGGCGGCTCTCCGTGGTCACCACCCACCACGGGGAGGAGCGCCGGGACGAGTTCGATTTCGTCGTTCTCGCCCTCCCGAACAGCTATTTACCGCCGGTCACCTTCGAGGGCGACCGGCTCGCGGGTGCGCTCGCGCGGCACCACGCGCACTACGACCACCCGGCGCACTATCTCCGGGTCACGATCCTGTTCGACCGCCCGTTTTGGCGCGAGACGTTTGCGGATTCGTACTGCATGCTCGACCGGTTCGGCGGGTGCTGCCTGTACGACGAGTCCGGGCGCGACCCGGGTTCCCCGTACAGCATCCTGGGGTGGTTGCTCGGCGGCACGCCCGCGCGCGAACTGAGCACGTTAACCGACGCGGAGCTGATCGCCGCCGCACTCGATTCGCTGCCCGCCCCGCTGGCCCACGGGCGCGAGTTCTTCCGGGAGGGCCGGGTTCACCGGTGGGTCGGCGCCGTCAGCGCGATGCCCGGCGGCCCGCACCCCCTGAGCCTCGACCGGCGGCACCAGCCCGAACCCGTCGAGCACCCGAACCTGTTCCTGGTTGGCGATTACCTGTTCGATTCCACACTCAACGGCGTGCTCGATTCGGCCGACTATGTCGCCGGCTGGATCGCCGCCGAAATGACCGACCGCGGAGGGCGTCTTGAGCGACCCCAATGAACTCACTGGGGCGCCGGCCTGGGCACCCGTTGGCTCTACCGTGCAGCGCGTCGAGTTTGCCACCGAGCGGACCGCCGGGCAAACGGTACTGATGGAGTTCCCGGCCCCCGTCAACCGGCTCGCGGTTCTCGCCGACGGGACCGCACCCGAGAAAGAGAAGGCGCAACCGCACGACGAGCGGTTAGTGGTCCTGTCCGTTCCGGGCGTGGCCCACGAAGACGCGGACCTCTTGAGCCGCGCCCGCGACTGGGTCGATGCGTCAGCGCTCGGGGGCACCCCGAGTCAGGTGCTGACGCTCCAGGGGGCCGTTCTGGTGTGGGCGCAGGGCCGGACCGCCGTTCTCGCTCCCGCGGAACGGCTGGACGCGGTCACACGGGCGCTGATCGAGTTCGCGTACTACGACGCGGAACTCCGGGCCGTCGAGCGCGAACTCGGCGCCCTGTGGCCCCACCTCACGGCCGATGCGCCGCTCGCGTTCGAGTTCAACGAGCGCTCGGTGCGCGGGCGCCGGCGGCTCGCGGAGCGGTTCCAGCAGGTGCTCGCCCTCCGCGCGCGGCTCGCCCGGATCACGCCCCACGTCCTGTGCCCGCACGTCCACCCGCCGACGCTCGCGAGCCAGGTGGGGGAGCGGCTCCGCGAGCGCGCCCGGTTGGCGCACCGGCTGGAGTCCGTCGGGGGTCAAATGGAAGTGTTCGAGCGGGTGTACGAGGCCTGCGGCCAGCGCGCGAGCGACTTCGTGCTGGCCCGCACCGGGCACACACTGGAATGGGTCATCATCATCTTGCTGCTGACGCAAACGATCCTGTTCGCGGTCGAACTCTTGACCCGGGGGAAGTGACCCGTGCGCTACGTCTCGATCGACATCTTGCGCACCGCCGCAATCGTCCTCATGGTGGTTGTCCATTTCTTGGAGAACCTGGCCGGGGGCAACTGGAACGTGGCCGGGTTCGGCGCCCCCCTGTTCACGTTCCTCGCCGGGGTCAGTTACCGGCTCTGGGTCAACGGGCTGGAGGCGAAGGGCGTTGACGACGAGACCATTTCCAAGCGCTCGGTCCGGCGCGGCCTGTTCCTGTTCGCCCTCGGGGTCGCGTTCAACGTCCTCGTGTGGCTCCCCGAAGACACGTTCAACTGGGACGTGCTGACCCTCATCGGCACCGGCCTGTTGCTCCTCAACGTGGTCCGCAACCTGCCCCTGGCGGTGCCCGTTGTGATGGGGCTCGTGGCGTTCTTGTTGGGGCCGGTGCTGCGGGAACTGGCCGACTACCCGGCGCACTGGGTGAACGGCTATTTCGAGTGCGACCTGGCGCTCGCGGACGTGCTGGTCGGGTTCCTGGCGACGGGCTACTTCCCGGTGTTCCCGTGGATCGTGTACCCGCTCGCGGGGTTCGTCACCGGGTCGGTGTTCTTCACGGACGAGCCCGGGGCCGTTCCGCCCACGGGCCGCGCGGCCCTCATCGGGGCCGGGCTCGTCGGGCTTTCGCTCGCGGCGCTGGCGCTCCGCGCGGCGCTACCGGACCCGGTCCCCACCCAGGTGCTCCGGGGGTGGACGATGTTCCCGCCGTCGGTGGAGTACGTGACCGGAACCGTGGGCCTCGCGCTGCTGCTGTTCTCGCTCGGGCACCGGTGGATCGACCCCGCCATCAAGGGGCGCCCCCTGACCGGGCTGCTGGCCGTGGCCACCACGTTCAGCAGGCACTCGCTCACGATGTACCTGTTCCACCACGCCGCTCACCTGTGGCCGCTGTGGCTCTACGGGGCCGCCATCGGGACCGAGCCGACCCAGTTCTGGCGCGAAGCGGTGGCCGCGGAAGTCGCGCTCCTGCTCTCGGGGTGCTGCCTGCTGGCGGGCTACGTGTTGTGTCGGTGGATGGACCGGACCGAGCGGGCCGGAATCGAGGGCTGGATGCGCCACCTGTGTGACTGATGTGAGCGCTCGCGGGCGGGGCCGCTTTTGCGCCGCGCCCCCTCGCTCCGCACTCGCAACGGCACACCCGGTAACCGCCGGCCCTTCGCCCGGCGTCACGCGAGGAGGTCGCGGAGCACCTCTCCGTGAACGTCGGTCAGGCGCCGTTCGATGCCGTTGTGGTAGTACGAGAGCCGCTCGTGGTTCAGCCCGAGCAGGTGCAGAATCGTGGCGTGCAGGTCGTAAATCGTGGCCTTCTTTTCGGCGGCCTCGTAGCCGAAATCGTCCGTCGAGCCGTACGTGAACGCCCGCTTCACGCCGGCGCCGGCGAGCCACACCGTGAACCCCTTCGGGTTGTGGTCGCGCCCGCTCGCGCCCTTCTGGAACGTCGGCATCCGGCCGAACTCCGTCACCCACACCACGAGCGTGTCCTTCAGCAGCCCCGTGCGCTTGAGGTCCGTCAGGAGCGCGGCGAGCGGGCGGTCGAGGACCGCCGCGTGCGTCTCGTACTGCGGCTTGATGGTCTTGTGCCCGTCCCAGTTGCCGACGCCCTCGCCCATCGCATAGGCGCCGTTGAAGAGTTGCACGAACCGCATGTCACGTTCGAGGAGCCGCCGCGCGAGGAGGCAGTTGCGCGCGAAGCCCGACCGCCAGCGGTCCTTGTCGCCGGTGCCGTACTCCTCGTGAACGCGCTCGGGCTCCTTCGACAGGTCCGCGACTTCCGCGGCGCGGAGCTGCATCTTCGCGGCCATCTCGTAGCTCGCGATCCGCGCGCCGAGTTGCGTGTCGCCGGCGCGCCCCTGGGCGTGTGCGGCGTTGAGGAGGGCCAAAAAGTCGCGGGTGTCCGCGTCCGCTTTTGCGCTCACCCCGGCGGGCCGGGCGAGGTGCGGGATCGGCCTGTCCGCGTTGAACGGCGTCCCCTGGAAGACCCCGGGGAGGAACGCGCTGCCCCAGTTGTTCGGCCCCACCTGGGGCACCCCGCGCGGGTCGGGGATCGCGACGAACGCCGGCAGCTCCTTGTTCTCGCTCCCGAGGGCGTAACTGACCCACGCGCCGGTGCTGGGGAACCCGTCGAGCGTGAACCCGGTGCTCATCTGGTTCTCGGCCGGGCCGTGCGTGTTGCTCTTCGCGGTCATCGAGTGGACGAAGCACATCTCGTCCGCGAGCCCCGCCAGGTTCGGCAGCAGGTCCGAAACCATTTTCCCGCTCTGCCCGCGCGGCCTGAACGCCCAGATGGGCTTCACGAGGTTGCCCTGCGCGCCCTGGAACGTGACCAGCTTGTCGCCGCCGGGGAGCGGTTGCCCGTCGCGCTTGACGAGTTCCGGCTTGTGGTCGAAGGTGTCCACATGGCTGACCGCGCCGGAGCAGAACACGGTGAGCACGCGCTTCGCCTTCGGGGCGAAGTGCGGCTTCCGGGCACTGAGGGGCGCGTCCGGGCGGATGTCCGGGCGGAGCGGGCCGGTGGCACCGTTCGCGAGCAGCCCGTGATCGGCGAGCAGCGCGAGCAGAGCGATCCCGCTCAGCCCGGTGCCCGCGTCGCGGAGGAACGCCCGACGGTCGGTGAGGGTGTGGGAGGGCATCGCGGGTCCTCGGAACTGTCCGGCGTTTCAGACGAGCATAGCCGATTCAGTCCCACACCGCGAGCAGTTTCGTGTGATCGGACAGGTCGTTGAACAGGAGGTCCGGGGCGCACCCGGCGAGTTCGTCGAGCGGGTGCCACCCCGTGGCGACGGCGACCGCGTTGGCGCCGATCGCGCGGGCACAGGTCACGTCGTGCGGGGTGTCGCCGATCACCCACACGTCGGCGGGGGCGATGTCGCGGCCGACGTGTGAGATCGCGTGCGCGAGTGCGGCGCGGGCCACGTCGTCGCGCTCGTAGCGGTCGTCGCCGAACCCGCCGCAGGTGAAGTGCTCCCACAACCGGAAGTGCTCCAGCTTGTGCCGCGCCCCCAGGCGCACGTTGCCCGTGAGCAGGCCCAGGACGACATCCGTTCGACCCACGAGACGGGCGAGCAGTTCCGGGATGCCGGGGCACACCTCCCCGCCGCGCTCCTGCAAGCTCCCCGGTAAGTTCGCCAGGTACGCGTCGCGCAGCTTGTGCTGGTTCGCGAGCGTCGGTTCGACCCCGTGCGCGACGAGCAGGTCGCGCCCGATGGCACCGTCGGTGCGCCCGCTGTACTTCACCCCGTCGCGCAGCTCGGTCACCCCGAACGCCGAAACGAGCGCCTGTTCCATTGCGGCCTTGCCCGCCCCGCCGGTGCGGACCAGCGTGCCGTCGATGTCGAAGAGGATGATTGGCATAGGAACCGTTATACTGATGGCTCCACGGTGGAGCCCCAACAATGCGTGTCCTCGCCATCGGCGACATTCACGGCTGCCTCGGCGCCCTCGACGACCTGCTCGCGTGGGTGCAACCGGCCCCGGGTGACGACCTCATCTTCCTCGGCGACTACGTCGACCGCGGCCCCGACACGCGCGGGGTCATCAACCGGCTCATTGAACTCAAACAGAAGCGCCCGGTGGTATGTCTCCGCGGGAACCACGAGGTGATGATGCTGGCGGCGCGGTTCGGCGGGCGCGACGACCGCAAGCAGTGGCTCTCGGTGGGCGGGGTGCAGGCGCTCGGCTCCTACGGCCCCGCGCTCGGCGTGAGCGGCACCTTCGACGACGTCCCGGAGGGGCACTGGGAGTTCCTCGAAAACGAACTGCTCCCGTACCACGAGACCAAGCACTTTATCTTTGTCCACGCGGGCCTGTATCCGGACGCGGAACTGGAGGACCAACCGGACGACATGCTGTACTGGGAGTTCCTGCCCGCCGCGATGCGCCACTTCTCGGGCAAGCCGGTGATCTGCGGGCACTCGTCGCAGCGGTCGGGCTTACCGAAGGTGATCCCCGGCGCGGTGTGTATCGACACCTGCGCTTACAGCGGCGGCTGGCTCACGTGCCTCGACGCCGTTTCGGGCCGCTACTGGCAGGTAGACGTGCTCGGGCGCCGGCGCGAAGGGCGGGTCGATTTCGAAGAATAAGGGCTTCGAATTACGAGCCGCGGAGTTGGTCGTTTGGCGCCCTTGTGCACGGCCCGGTTAATTGTGTGTTTCTTGTGGCGCAGGCGTTACTCATACACGAACCCGGTGACGGTGCCCCTTTTGTACCAGACCGCCATCGTCTGGGAGCGGTACACGTGGCACCCCCGCCCTTGCGGGCAGGGTTCGCCAAAAAGGCGACACAGTTAGCGGGCACGGGTATCAGTAGTTGCCACAGCGGTTGAGCGGCCCGCGAGCGGGGCTTTTGGGCGCCGAAAGTAAAAGCCGCGAAGCCGCCCCACGTTTCGCCCCGCTCGCAGAGCGGACCACACTGCGCGCCCGCGCGGGGCTACTTGAACGCTTCCCACTCTTTGCCCAACACGGACGCGGCAATCTTGAGCTTCAGGATTTCGTCGGTGCCCTCGTAGATGCGGCACACGCGCACGTCGGTCAGGTGCCGCCCGGGGCGGTACAGCATGCTCCACCCGCGGCCCCCGAACACCTGCACCGCGCGGTCGGCGGCGTCCCACGCGGCGTTGGTCGCGAAGAGCTTCGCCTGCGCCGCCAGCAGGTCCGCTTGCCGGGCCAGCTCCTTGTCCCCGGGGTGCGCGGCGGACCGGTCCTTCATTTCCGCGGCGCGGATCAGGAGCGCGTCGCTCGCGACGCGGTCCATTTCGATGTGCGCGATGTGGTCCTGAACGAGCTGGTGCCGGGCGATCTCCTTCCCGTGCTGCTTCCGCTCCTTCGAGTACGTGATCGCTTCCGCGAGGCAGTCCTCAATGACGCCCAGGCACCCGGCGGCGACACTCAGCCGCCCGCTCACGAGGGTGCCCATAGCGATACGGAACCCGTCGCCCTCTTCGCCGAGCAGGTTCTCCGCGGGCACGGCCACTTCGCGCATCTCGAACATCCCGGTTTTCGAGGTAGGCATGCCCATCTTCGCGTTCGCGGCGAAGGGCTCGGCCTCGAACCCCTCGGCGTCCGTATCGACCACGAACGCGGAGATGCGCCCCGTGCCCACCTGACCCGCCGGGTAGGCGAACACGATCACCGCGTTCGCGACCCCGACGTTCGAGATCAGGTACTTGATCCCGCTCAGGACGTAACGGTCCCCCTTCTTCTCGTAGAACGAGGTCATTTCGCGCGGGTTGCTGCCGGCCTCCAGTTCGGTCAGCCCGAAGGCGAGGATCTTGTCGCCCCGGACCGCGGCCGGGAGATACTTCCGCTTGAGCTGCTCGCTGCCCCACGTCTGGATGGGGTACGCGCCGATGCTGAGGTGCCCCGAGAAGAAGGTACGAACCGTGGTGCCCTCGCGCCCGATGCGCGCGAGCGCCTTGAAGTAGCTCACGGCGTCCGCGCCGCGCCCGCCGTATTCGGGGGCGATGTTCATTCCCAGGAGCTGGTACTTCGCGGCGAGCGGCACCACCTGATCGTTGAACTGGCGGTTCGCGTAAGCGAACTCCTCGGCGGGGCGCACCTCCCGGCAGAACGCTTCCGTATCCTCGGCCAACTTGACGGGGTCGAACGCCATGATCGCGGCTCCTGCGGGAATGGGGAGATGTGCCGACGAGATACCCGAATTGTATGCGGCGGCCCGCACCGGAGCGCGAGCCGCCGGGGCCGCTCTTGCATAGTGGGCAGAGCATGGCGAACCCTGCCCGCAAGGGCGGGGGTGCCACGTACCCCGCTCCCTGGCGGTCGCGGCTCGCCAGAAATGCGACATCGTCAGCGGGCGCGCGTGGTCACGGATCACGGATGACTCGAAACGACGGGGATCGTAATCAGTCCGGGGTTGAACTCCTTGTAGTGCTCGGGGCACAGCCAGAGGTAATCGCCCTCTTTGGTTGCGGTCGCCTTCAGATCGCCCCAGTTGTTGGACTTGTCGATGTCGCGCAGGAGCGTGTGGAACTCGCGGAGCGCGGCCCCGTCGGGCGCGGAAAGCCCGTCGCTCATGGCCTCGCGCTTGTGGCTCAAATCGAGGTCGCCGGTGAGACACTTCTCGGCCAACTTGCTCATCTTGTCGATGCGGTCGGCGAGGTCCTTCTTGTCCTCCTTGCTCGCGCCGAGCCGATCGAGGTACAGCCCGAGCCCGCCTCCGATAGCGGGCAGCCCGACCTTGATGGCGGTGGCAATCAACTTGGCGTAGGGCGCGATCTTCACCAGCCACTCGGCCGGCACTGGCACTTCGTACCGCTTGACCGGGTGCGGCTGTTCGCAGTGCTCGCACCAGAGCCATACTTCGTAAGTGTGCGTGCCGAGTTGCGTCGGGTTGGCCCACTCCCACCAGGACTTGTCTTCGGTGGCTTTCGGCCACATCGAGAACAGCCGGGGCGCGTTTTTGCTGGTGCTACTCAGTGCCCGGAGGAGCGTTCGTTGGCCGTGCTGGAAAAGTTGCTTCAGCGGTTCCAGTTTTTCGTCGAACAGCGCCCCCATTTGTTCCAGGATCGGCTCTTGCCGAATGCCGATGCCCGAGAGCAGGCGCGCAACGTCGGCCATCTTGCGACAGCCGTTGCACTGAAGTGGCTCGTCGTCGGCTGCCGCGGCTTTCAGGTCGGAGAGAGCGAAATGCCGATCGCACGGCGTGTGGTCCTTGCGCGTCTGCCCGCACGGAATGAGGCGCACCACTTTATCTTTCAGCCCTTCCCAGCGCGGTATCACCTGCTCAATACCGTCCTGAAGCAGAGCGAAGAAGTTCAGTGGGACCGGCCCGTGAACGGTCAGCGTGAGCCGCTGCGTGCCGCGGTCGAACTCGATCAGCGCGCCGTGGCCGTCGTGCTGAAGGTACGCGCCCAGGCGCCAGTGCTTGTGAGCAGTGAACCGGTAGTTGCGGACGATGAGCCACGGCACGAGCCCCGGCGGGTCTTCGCCGAGTTCGTACACCAGGTGAAGCCGGTGCCCACTCAGTTGCGGAATGCCATCCGGGCGAGCGTGCGGCACCTTCTCGCCGACGAGGCTCCATTTTTGCCCTTCGTGCTCACGACAACAAATGTCGAACTGCTCCATGACCGCGTGCAGGAACGGGTGCAACGCCGGGTCGTATTCCTCCCACAATTGCGGTAAACGAGCGTGATCGAGGACACCGCGATTGTCGAGCACTTCGGCGTCGTCGAGAACGCGGGCAATGCCACCCGTCAGCCAGTCCGGGCGTAACACAACCGTGCCCTTCAACCCTTCGACATCGCTGTAGTACAGAAGGTCGCCGAGGTCGTGTAACAGGTTCAACCACACCGCGGACACACCCGGCGGCAACCCGCGCCGACCGGCGATTTCGTCGAATCGTGCCCGCGGAATGTGCGTCACGGGCTGAGGTTCGGTTTGAGCAAGGGCCGTGATGTCGTCTCGAACGGCGAGCCAGTCCCTGTTCACCTTCATTCCCATCACCGACAGCTTGTTCGCGGCCGTGGCGATAGCCCTTTTGAGTTCCGGGATACCGTTCGTTGCGGCATCGCGCGACTTGTTCTCGACGGGGTAGACGGTGCCCAGAATGATGTCCCCGAACTTCTGCTGAAGTCCGACGAGATCCAGGTCGGCGGGGCGCTGATCGGTGTTCTTGTGCGTCGCAACGATGATGACCCGTGCGGCGTCGCCGAGTCGGAGCTTCAGTTTGCGCAACCACGCTTCAACGCCGAGATCCGGGGGCGTTCGGGGGTGCCAGACGAGCAGGTAAATGGATCGCCGGCCGTAGAAAAACTGGTGCGTGACTTCATAGGTTTCCTGGCCGCCGAAATCC